>JASHXK010000339.1 GCA_030043575.1 Terriglobales bacterium | reverse complement strand
TGGGCGTGAAGGCGAGTGACCCGATGATCCTCGCCAGCGTTGGCGGCCTTTTGATGGCCGTCGCGGCGGCAGCCTGTTACCTCCCCGCACGCAAGGCAATGGTGCTGGACCCGATCGAGGCGGTACGGCATGAATGAAGATAGCTGTGACTGCATGAGGATACCGACTGGTCAGCCAGCCCGAACCGGTAGCCTTACGACGGCTAGTCAGGAGAATGAAAACATGAAAAGAATCTCCGCACTGGCGATCTTTACGCTTGTCATGCTCACTGCTTCAATCCTGATGTCCCAGGTCGGTGGCAGCGGTATCGTGCTCCCCCCAAACCCTGTCGCGGATACTCCCTATGATCCCTCCACCCCAACCGGTATTCTGCCGGTCGAGTTCAAAGCGGCCTACGGCTTCAACCGCATTCCCAACCAGGGAGAGGGGCAGACGATCGCTCTGATAGGCGGAGGCGATGATCCGAACCTCGAATCAGACCTCGCATTCTACGCGTCGTACTTTCACCTTGGCCCCTGCAATTTCCAAAAGGTGAAGATCGGCAATCCTGCCGAAAACATGGGTTGGGGAATAGAAGAGTCGTTAGATGTCGAACAGGCTTGTGCGCTGGTTCCTCAGGCTAACATTATCCTGGTCGAAGCCAACACCAGCCTCACTATGGATTTGTTGGCGGCCATGCAGGTAGCTACTTCGGCGCCCTATAACGCCACCGTTATTCCTATCACCTGGGGACTGCCGGAATTTCAGGGCGAACTAAGTCTCGACAGTTATTTCTGCAATATCGTCAATGGCAATGGTCAGCCTGTAACCTTCGTTGCCGCTAGTGGGGACGGCAGACATGGAACCATCTGGCCTTCAGCATCCTCTTGTGTAATCGCGGTGGGTGGCACCGTACTGACATTGTCCACCGCAACTCCGTTGCCAGATCCCTTACAGCTGAACTATGGGAGCGAGACGGCTTGGTTTGGCTCTGGCGGGGGCGTTAGCCAGTATGAGACTCAGATGTCCTTCCAGAATCCGGCGTGCTCAATGTGGTCAAACACAAACCGTTGTGTTCCCGACGTGGCTTCTGCAGCCACCAACATTCCGACGTATGACACCTACGGCTATGGCGGCTGGGTGCCGACCGACGGCACCAGCATCTCGAGTCCAGACTGGGCCGCGTTCTTTGTGATCGTCAATTCGCTGCGCGCGGCTGCGGGGAAAGGTACGCTCAGCCAGGCAGCACAGGATCTATACACCATTTACTACTCTTCGAATTACGACGCTGACTTCCATGACATCACGACAGGAACGAATGGAGACTGCGGAAGTCAGTGTGACGCCGGACCTGGCTATGACTTAGTGACCGGAATCGGCACGTATCAGGCGAATACGCTGGCGCAAGCTTTGGTTGCGGACCCGAACTAATCCGATACCGTTGGATGGCTTCCATCGCTCAGGACAAGATGGGTGACATTGCACTCGGCTATAGCGTTGCCAGTTCGTCCATGTATGACTCCATTGCTGTCACCGGCCGCGTGCCTACGGATCCACTCGGCCAGATGGAAGGCGAGACTCCCGCCTACGCCGGCACCGGTTCGCAGGGCGGCAGTTTTCGCTGGGGGGATTACTCCAGCATGGCAATTGACGGCGCCGATGGTTGTACCTTCTGGTACGCGCAGGAGTACTACATCGTGCCCGGCGGAGCTCATGGCAAACCCGGTTGACGTCGTTCAAGTTCAACGGCTGCCAGTAGGGCGATTGCAGGAGTCAACTAGTAAAGGAGTGTAGCCATGAGTCTCAGGCAACGCTTGATGCGCCGTTGGCAAAGGCTTGGCCTGTCGCTGGGAGCCGCATTGTTGCTGATGGTATCTTTCGCCGAGGCCCAGACATTTATAGTACTCCACAACTTCACTGGTGGCCAAGATGGAGCAAACCCGGTGGCAGGATTGAGCACGGATGGTGCCGGCAATTTGTTCGGTACGGCTTCGCTGGGAGCGCTTGGATACGGAGCCGTCTTCGAACTCGTGCATCGTGGCTCCGGCTGGGTCCTTAGTCCGTTGTACCAGTTTCGGGGGATGCCGGACGGATTCTTTCCCGAGGCCGGAGTGACCATTGCCCCAGATGGCACCTTGTATGGCACGACGTTCTACGGAGGCATCGCTGGATACGGATGCAACCAGGGCGGTCCTGTGCAATGTGGGACGGTCTTCCATCTTCGGCCGTCCGCCACGGCTTGTACGACGGCGCTCTGCCCCTGGACGGAAACCCAGATTTATGAATTCAACAGCTATCCCAACTTATTCTGGCCGAACTTTGGTGATCTGATTTTCGATCAGTCTGGAAATCTTTACGGTGTGGCGGACCAGGGAGGAGGCGGAACGGGTCTTGCGGGTGGCGTGTTCCGCCTGACAGCTTCCAATGGCGGGTGGACAGAGACCAATATCTACGAATTCCTGGGGACCAACGATGGAGGCCAGCCCCTTGGCGGCGTGACCTTCGATAATGCAGGAAATCTCTTCGGCACCAGCTTTGGCGTGCCTGCCTCGGGAGTTCCCTACGGCTCCGTTTATGAATTGACGCCTTTCGGATCGGGCTGGACGGAAACTACGCTCCATCTCTTTCAGAACGGAGACGATGGCGCGTTTCCCAAAGCCGACGTGATATTGGACGCCATGGGAAACGTCTATGGTACGACCTCATTTGGCGGCTCGGGAAACGGGGGCACCGTCTTTGAGCTAAGTCTTACTCAGCAGGGTTGGGTGTTCACGGTCTTGTATTCGCTTGCCGGACCTATTGGTCGGGGACCTTTCAGCCCTCTGCTCATGGACTCTGCAGGAAATCTCTATGGGACCACTGTTAGCGGTGGAGCCTATCAGCAAGGCTCGGTTTTCAAGCTGGCCCAAACCGGCGGTGGCTGGACGTACACGTCGCTGCACGACTTTACCGGCGGAAATGATGGACGCGCCCCCTACGGCAATCTCATTTTCGATGCCTCGGGCAATCTCTATGGGACCGCTGGCTGGGGAGGAAGCAGCGGCAATGGCGTGGTCTGGGAAATCGCCCCATAGCATAAGAAGAACAATAGTGATCTCTCTGCGGAATTCGCGAGAACGTGGATGACTGACGCTCAACTGTTATGAGACGAAACTGAGTGACAGGAGATTTAAGATGGCGGCAAAAGCGACTCTATCGTTTGCATTTGTGCTTCTTTACTCGATGCCTGCAGTAGCCGGAACTGTCTATGACAACGGCCCCGTAAACGGGGATTTCAACGCTTATGCGTTCGATCGCCAGAATGTGATTAGTGACACTTTCATAGTATCTGGGGGTAACTCAACCATAAGTGGCGCTTCAATCTGGGTATGGCTGTTCCCTGGCGATCACAACCCAACCGCCGAAGTGACCATCACTTCGCAAGCTAATGGCGGCACCGTCTACTTTGACCAGACAGTACAGTTTAGCCAGGAGTCCAACTGCTACGCGCAGGGGATCGGTGTAAATATTTGCCAGGAGACTGCGAGTTGGACTAATGGTCCCGCCCTGCCGAACGGCACCTATTGGGTTAACTTGAAGAACGGAAGTTTTCCTAGCGGCGATCGAGTCTTTTGGGATCAAAATGACGGCGCTGGCTGCCAATCGCCTGGCTGCCCCTCTCAAGCGCAAGACTCTAACGGTACCATCCCTTCCGAGGCTTTCAGCATTCTCGGCAGTGGTGGCAGCGATAACCACAGCGCACCGCCTCCCAGGACTGGGGCTTTCCTATGTGGCATAGGATGTGTCGGGCTAGTTGGAATCATAGGACGTATAGTTCTATAGACCGATGGAGCTGGGCAGCAGAGCGGTTGACGTCCAACGGTTGCGACTAGCACGGTTAATTCGCACCTGGGACGCCGGTCGATCCAGGAGATAAAGCTATGAAAAAGCTAATGAATGTGAGAGCGTCGATACTCACGCTGGGAGCGGTGTTGCTATGCGCCGCCATGTCATTCGCGCAGGCCGATTCGCCAAAGATGACATTCAACCATGCGGTAGCTTTTGCTGTTTCCCCACCATTGCGCGAGTTGGCGAACCTGCCCGCGCGTCATGAATATGGCTTTCCGATGGAGGATCCGCGGCCCATGCCCAATTTTCAGCTCGGTAGGAATTCGACCTACAACGTGGACCCGGTGGAGCAAGACTCGCCCGGCCCGCCGGCCAACATTTCGGTCGGCTTGAGCATACCGGGATTGATGAAGGATTACGGCCAGACTCGTCCCGACACCAACGCCGCCGTTGGCGACACACAATTGGTGGAATGGGAAAACACCCAGTACGCAGTCTATAACAAAAGCACAGGTGCGCTGGAAGCCGGACCCATCGACGGCAGCATGCTATGGCAAAGCCTGGGCGGACCGTGTTACGAAAACAACGATGGCGATGTGATCGCGCAGTTTGACAAAGCCCATCACCGCTGGCTGATGGTGCAGAATGACTTTAACCTTCCGGGAGATCAGCCGCCGTACTACGCTTGCGTGGCCGTTTCTACCAGCGACGACGCAACCGGCACTTACTATCTCTACCAGTTTCCCGAGATAAACTTTCCTGACTATCCCAAGTGGGGCATATGGCCCACTGGCTACTTCCAGACGCAGGACAACTTTGACATTAACATTGGCTTCTTGGGCGCGTACGTCTGCGCTTATAATTCGGCGAAGCTCATCGTGGGCGACCCATCGGCGGAACAAATCTGCTTCCAGCTAACTGTAAACGACTACGCCTTGCTGCCCGCCGATATTGATTCACCTACACCACCGCCGGCCAACCAGGACGAGTTCTTTATTGGCGCCTACGACGTCGACCAGACCAATAACCATCTCTATCTCTACTCCATGCACCCCGACTTCGCGAATCCAAGCCAGTCTACCTTTACTGGCTCCGGGCTGGCCGATCCTATTACCGTGCCTGCCTACACACCCTTCTGCTTTGGTGCCGGTGATGCCTGCGTTCCGCAACAGGGCACCCCCACCCTGCTGGCAGGCTTGGGCAACTACCTGATGTACCGCTTCGCCTATTGGGATGACGGACCGCCGGCCAACGTCGGCACACATGCGACACGTGTGCCAGCGCAACACTGGTACGTGAGCCACGTCATCACAGCATCAGGCGGACAGGCCGGCATGCGCTGGTATGAGTTTCGCGCGCCAATTAGCACCGCGACTATCTCCGGCGTCACACTCTATCAGTCAGGGACGTTTGCTCCCGACGCAAACTATCGCTGGATGGGATCGATTGCGCAGGACAAGATGGGAGATATCGCGCTCGGCTACAGTTTGGCAAGTACCACAGTGTGGGACTCGATCGCTGTCACCGGACGCGTGCCCAGCGATCCTCTCGGCCAGATGGAGGCCGAAACCATCGTGGCGCCGGGAAGCGGCTCGCAAGGCGGCAACCAAAACTGGGGAGACTATTCCAGCATGGCCATCGACGCGGACGGCTGCACCTTCTGGTATGCCCAGGAATACTATGTGACTCCCGCTAGCGTTGACTGGCAGACCCAACTGACGTCGTTCAAGTTCAGCGGATGTCAGTAAAAAGTGTGCCACGGAGCATGGTTTTCTTTGTTCAGTTCCTAGAAGACCTGGCCACTTTCGTTTTTTGTCGCCTGCTCCACTGTCATGGAATCAATAGTGTAAGTAACCGCGTGAAGGAGCCAGGGGATAGGTGTCGAGCTTCCCTTGTTACGGGCTTCAGACGTAGCCCAGAATCGAGTAGATCCGCGTTCCAGTTGCAAGACGAAGGGTTTTGGTCTCTTGGCACCTCAGGCATACTTCATTGGCGTTGGCCGAGTAATCCCAGGCAACCTGAAGGGCCGGTCGCGATGCGATAACTCGTTGCAATTCCAAGACAGCTTCAGAGAAGCTCTCCGGGTAATGAGATTTGGGGTGTTCTTCCCAGAGATCTTCAATCTCTTCGACAGTAACAGTCTCCATGAGGCGGAGGAAATCTCGCACGTACTTCGGGTGAACCCGCTTGCCCTCGACAAGGTCCCAACACAGGCGGGCATGTCTAGCTGCGAGATCCTGCAGGGACGCTAGTCCGAGAGGAAATCCGCCTAGCTCAATCGGTGACACCCGGCTCATTTCGAAACCGTAAGCGCGAAATACGTCCACCCGTACGGCCATATGGGCATCCACGGCTTGCAGTAAGGTCTTGGCTGGAGGATCGTCTGGGAAGGATAGTGCTCCCTGAAAAAAGGGATCGACGTTCTGTCGAGCTTCGTAATTATTCAGATAGATTCCACGCGGCGGTTTCAGTGCGGTAAACAGGTGGCCAGCTATCTCGGTCTGATTCCGCTGGAAGACTCCAGCGGGAACCGCCGACGGCTAGGACACATCACCAAGCAAGGAAATTCGATGTTGCGCTTTCTGCTGGTGGAAGCGGCACAGGTCACGGTGCGCCGTGTTCCGGAATGGCGCCGACAGTATTTTCACCTGATGCTGCGGCGGGGGCGAAAGATCGCCAAGGTCGCTATGGCGCGCCGCCTGGCGATTCGTCTGTAGTGGATGCTTCGTCAGGGAGACGACTACCAGCCGTCGAGCAAGTTCGGTTCGTACGCGGGGCAGCCCGGAAATCCCCATGGTGTGCAGTAGAACACCGAGTAATTGATTGGGCACCCTGCTCCTCTTCAGCGAGGAGTTCGAACAGGTAATCATGATCGAGTTTGCGACCGAAGAGATGGCTGGGTCGGGCCGAGTTTCCTGACCTGAGAGGATTACAAGGCGAGCCGTGGTTGGTTGGGACAGCATTTTTTCAACTAGAGCGAAGCGGCGCTTTCTTAAAAGCGGATGCCGAACTACGCTCTTGACAACGCCGACATTGTCAGAGAGGGGATTAATGAGATGGTCCGCCGCCGAGTAGGATGACGGCTCGACAACTTACAGTGGGAGGATCATCTCATGCATATCGCATCCATCGGCATCGACCTGGGCAAGACCACCTTTCACCTGGTTGCGTTGGGAGAGCGTAACAAGGTTCTGATTCGCAAAAAGTTCTCGCGTTCCCAGCTACTCGCCTATACCGGCAAACTGACTTCCTCGCTGATCGGCCTGGAGGCCTGTGCGGGAGCGCATTTCGTGGCCACCGCGTTGCGCGCGCAAGGGCACCAGGTGCGGCTCATTCCTGCCCAGTTCCTCAAGCCCTACCGAAAGTCGAACAAGAATCCCGACTTTGGGCAAGAGGCCGCGAACCTTCTACCGACAGTCACCAGCAATACCAGGAAGGGTCAACCGGCCCCGGTTTAAAAGCGCAAGGAGGGAGATAAATTTCTTTGCCAGCTAGCAGTCTCCCAACAATGACTTTGCGCTCTTGGCCTCTGAAAACGCCATTCCCAATCTCCTGGCCCTCTATCTCGGTTCGCAAAGGGATGTCATAGATTCTGTTTTCGGATCTCATGTTGTCCACGCACTCTGAGTCACCCAGCGTTAAGCAGCTGTCTATGCGGGTGAGGTCATCAAGAGAGGTAGCGCCTAGGGTGCTAT
>JASHXK010000338.1 GCA_030043575.1 Terriglobales bacterium | reverse complement strand
GAACTTGCGCTCGCGCAACAGGTGGGCAACGCGGAACAGCAGATTTGTCCGCTCCTCCACCGAGCTGTACTTCCAGGTTTCGAAGGCCTTGAGCGCAGCCTGCATCGCCGGCTCAACTTCGGCAGCGCCCGCGGTCGAGAAAATTCCCACGACTTCCGACGGTTTCGCCGGGTTCAGCGACTGAGTTTTCTCCGCGGTCTTTACGCGCCGTCCGCCGATCACCAGGTCGCATTCGCGTCCCAGTTCGCTGCGGACTTTTTCAATCGCCGCGCGCATGCGGCGGGTGTTTTCAGGATTGCTCCAATCGATGGAAGGTTCGTTCTTGAATTGTTCGGGAATGGGAGCGTTGTTGATGGTTGCCGAAATGCGCGTTCCTTGGCGCGCAGGAGTCATCGTAGTAGCCATAAGTGCAGTCCTCTCAGGAAGTCGATTCAGACAGGTGAGTCAAAGTTAAGCGTCTGTTAATAGATGCGGGAGCGCGCAGCACGATTCGCGGCCCCGCGAACCCTTTATTCTACACGCGCTCAGCAACTTGCAAGCTGCCCCGACAACCTGTACCGCCGGGCCTTTATTGCCTCGAGGTTCGCCCTGTGATACCTTCCGCTCGACCCCTGTTTGAAGCCTGGTTCAGGTCCACTATCGGTTTTCCTGGACTGGCGAGGAGGGAATTGAATGGTTGGTCTCATCGTCATTATCGCAATCCTGGCGATCATCGCCTTCACGCTAATCGGCATTTACAACAGCCTGGTGCAGCTGCGCGTCCGCGCCGACAACGCCTGGGCCGACATCGACGTACAGCTCAAGCGCCGCTATGATCTGATTCCCAATCTGGTGGAAACTGTGAAAGGTTACGCTGCACACGAGAAGGGAACATTTGAGAATGTCGCCAAGTTCCGCAGTGCGGCGATGGCCGCGACCACTCCGGCGGAAAAGAGCGAAGCTGAAGGTCAACTGACCTATGCGTTGCGCGGATTGCTAGCGGTGGCAGAAGCATATCCTCAGCTCCGCGCCTCTGAGCAGTTCCAGTCGCTGCAAGGCTCGCTCACCGGATTGGAAGACGCGATTCAGAATGCGCGGCGTTACTACAACGCTGTCGTCCGCGACTTCAACACCAAGATCCAGAGCTTTCCCAGCAACATCGTCGCCGGAATGTTCCACTTCACGCAGAAACAATTCTTCGATATCACCGAGCCGAGCCAGCGGGAGCCAGTGGCGGTGAAGTTCTGAGCGCTGAAAGCGCTCCGCACTTAGCATTTAGCATTTAGCACTTAGCCAAACCTTGGGTGTTTCAACCGAAGTGCCTTTACGCCGCGGTCTGGCTCGTCAGCTAATTGCTTGTCGCCAAATGCTAAGTGCCAAGAGCCGACTACGGACATCGGTCCTGCTCTGCATTGCTTTCTCGTTGCCCGCCTTCGCCCGCGAGTGGCGCATCACCAACTTTGCCAGCAGCATGGAGGTTGCGCCGGACGGCACGATGACCGTGCGCGAGCACCTTGCGGTGACTTTTGAGGGCGAATACCACGGTATCTACCGCGATATTCCCATTCAGTATCCCGGTCCGCACGGGTCGAACTACACGCTTTTTCTCACCGTGACGGGCGTAACTGACGCTCTGGGCAACAAGCTGAAGTACGAATCCAGCGTGCAGGGTGACTTCCGACATCTCAAAATCTACATCCCAAACGCGGTCGATACGACGAAGATCGTCGAGATCAGCTACTCCGTGAAAAATGCCGTGCGCTGGTTCGACGATCACGACGAACTCTACTGGAACGTCACTGGCAACGACTGGCCCGTACCCATCGACAACGCGATGGCCATCATTCTGTTTCCGCCAAACGCAGCGAACAACCTGCGCGCGCAGGCGTTCACCGGCATCTACGGATCGGAGGGGCGGGACGCAACCGTAAGCGTGAACGGCAACGTCGTAAAAGTCAACACTAACAGCGCGCTCGAAATGCGGGAGGGGTTGACTGCTGACGTTTACATCACCAAGGGCATACTCACGCAGCCCAGCCAGTTGACCTTCGCCATTTGGTTCCTTCGCAGCAATGTCATCGTGCTGCTGCCGCTGTGGGCGTTTGTGGTGATGTTCTTCTTCTGGTGGACCAAAGGCCGCGATCCCAAGGCCGACATCTCAGTCGCGCCCATGTACGACCCACCCAAAGATATGACGCCAGCCGAGGTCGGCGCGCTGACCAACGACGCCGTTCATCCCCGCGACATCACTTCAACCCTGGTGGACCTGGCGGTGAAGGGCTATCTGAAGATCGAGGAAGTCGAGTCGAAGATGCTGCTGTTCTCGCATCGTGACTACATCTTCCATTCGCTCAAGCCGCAAGGCAGTTGGAGTTCGCTGGAAGCCCACGAACGGGTGATGTTGAATCACATGTTTGCGGGAGACAGAGACCGGATTCGGCTGTCGGAGCTGCGCAATCAGTTCTACGTCGCTATTCCCACCATCAAGGAAGACATCCTGGCGGAATTACGTGGCAAGGGGATGTACAGCGTCGATCCCGATTCGGCGCATGCCTACGTCTTCATCGGCGTTGTTTTGACAGCGCTGCCTTTTGTGCTGATCCAGCTATTCAAAATTGCTGATGTGCTTGCTTCGGTCGGAATGGTTATCCTTGCCGGCCTGATTTCGCTGATCATTGTGTTTCTGTTCGCGCGAATCATGCCGGCGAAATCACTGAAGGGCGTGCGGACGAAGATCGAGATTCTGGGTTTGCAGGAATTCATCAATCGTGTGGATGCTGACCGGCTGAGGATGATGCCGCCCAATACATTCGAAAAGATCCTGCCCTACGCCATGGTTCTCGGCATCGAGAATCATTGGGCCAAGGCATTCGCAGGCATCGTGCAGAATCCTCCGACTTGGTATGTCGGGCCGACGCCCTATGTCGGATTCAATCCCATCTTCTTTGCCGCCTCCATGCATTCCATGGCCATGGACGCGCACCAGGCCTTCGTTGCGGCTCCGCGCGCCAGCAGTTCTGGATCGGGCTGGGGTGGCGGAGGCGGCGGCTTCAGCGGCGGCGGCTTTGGCGGTGGGGGCGGCGGAGCGTTCTAAGAGCCGCTTTTGGTTGCTTGCCGTTCGATTGTCAGCATTGGTGTCACCATCGCGCCTTTTCGTGCTGCTTGCCGGCGCCAACGCAATTCTCGTTTGCAGCTCACACCTGGCTTCCAGTACGCTATCGCCATCCGGCCGCGCCATTTCCGCCGTCATTCTGGAGTGACATTTTCGGGTCATGCATTTCCACTACAACGCCCTGCCGGTACTGATCGCTCTTGCCGTACTGGTAGCGGTGTTTGCCGCCATCTCCCGCCAGCGGGTCAAGGAGCGCGTCCGCCTGTGGCTGACCGCCTGGTCTCTCATCTTGTTGCACTCGCTGCTGGATTTCGTGCATTTCAAGAGTCATTTGCTGGCCAAGATTGAGCTCGTGGTCGGATTGTGCGCTCTGGAAATGGCCAGCGTAGTTTTTGTGGTCTCGGT
>JASHXK010000337.1 GCA_030043575.1 Terriglobales bacterium | reverse complement strand
TTTTCCAGACATTTTCGGCGCCACGGGCTTCCGGTGCCGGAGATCTACGCCGAAGATCTGGATCAAGGCGCGTATCTGGAAGAGGATCTGGGCGACCTGACGCTCTTTCAATTCCTTACGAGAAATCGATCGGGGGACGAGATTGCTCCAAAGGTGATCGAAGCCTATCGCAAGGTCGTCGCGCTCTTGCCGCGTTTTCAGGTCGAGGCCGGTCGCGATCTGAATTATTCGGTTTGCTATCCGCGAGCGAGCTTCGATCAGCAATCGATCGCCTGGGATTTGAATTACTTCAAGTACTACTTCCTGAAGCTCGCCGGCATTACGTTTAACGAGCAGGCGCTGGAAGACGATTTCGGTCGTCTTACTGAATTTCTCCTGAGCGCCGACCGCGACTACTTTCTGTATCGCGATCTTCAATCGCGAAACGTGATGTTGCGCGATGGTGAGCCATACTTTCTGGATTACCAGGGAGGACGCAAGGGCGCGCTGCAGTACGACATCGCGTCACTGCTGTTCGACGCCAAGGCCGATCTGCCGCCGGAGCTGCGGCAACAATTGCTGGATTATTATCTCGAGCAGCTTGCCGGACACGTTACGCTGGACCGCGACGGGTTCCTGCGACATTACTACGCCTACGTTTTCATTCGCATCATGCAGGCGTTGGGGGCATATGGATTTCGCGGGTTGTACGAAGGCAGGCCGGTGTTCGTGCAGAGCATTCCCTATGCGCTGAAGAACGTCCGCTGGCTGCTGAACCATGTCGAGTTGCCGATCGCTTTGCCGGCGCTGATGAAAGTGTTCACCGGGATGGTGGCTTCGCAACGGCTGCAGGGCGTGGCAGCGGAGGGCGACAAGCTGACGGTTCGCATTCTTAGCTTTTCATTTCTGTGCGGACTCCCCAAAGACGAAAGTGGGCACGGCGGCGGATTTGTCTTTGATGCGCGCAGTCTTCCGAATCCGGGGAGGGAAGAGCGATTCAAGGCCGCGACCGGCAAGGATGCGCCGGTGATCGAATTTCTCGAAAAACAGGAGACGGTGCGGCAGTATCTGGCAAACATGTTCGCGCTGATCGACGCCGCAGTCGACGACTATCTGCACCGCGGATTCAAAAGCCTGTCGGTGTCGTTCGGGTGTACTGGCGGTCAGCACCGCTCGGTCTATCTGGCCGAACGGTTGGCCGAGCATCTGCGGGCGCAAGAGGGTGTTACGGTGATCGTGAAACATCGCGAACTGGAGAAGCTCGACTGATGCGCGCGATGATCCTGGCGGCAGGTCTGGGAACGCGATTGCGGCCGCTGACCAACGATCGCCCGAAGGCGCTGGTCGAAATCAACGGCCACACCTTGTTGGAGATCACGCTGGCGCGCTTGCGCAGTTCCGGAATCCGCGAGGTGATCGTGAATGTGCATCACTTCGCGGATATGGTTGTCGACTACCTGAAGACGAACGACAACTTCGGAATGAGGATCGAGGTTTCATGTGAAGAAGTGCTGCTTGACACGGGAGGCGGGTTAAAGAAAGCAGCCTGGTTCTTTCTGGAGGAGCGCACGGATGAGCCATTTCTTGCGCACAACGTTGACGTGATCAGCAACATCGATTTCGCACGGATGGTGCAGCATCACGGGAAAAGCAAAGCTCTCGCGACTCTGGCTGTCCAGGAGCGCGCCAGTTCGCGACAATTGTTGTTTGACGATGACAATCGGCTGTGCGGCCGCAGGTCAGACGACGATGCGGCTGAGATGGTGCGTTCTGCGCCCCAGTGCCGTCCACTCGCCTTTTGCGGCATTCACATGATTTCTCCCCGCATCTTTTCGCTGATGACGGAAGAAGGAGTTTTCCCGATCGTCCCCACCTACTTGCGGCTCGCCGGCCAGGGAGAAAACATTATCGGCTTTCGCGCAGACGAATATTCCTGGCGCGATCTGGGCACGGTTGAGAATCTCCAGCGGGCCGCCACCGATCCAGGGCTGCCATCCCTTCCGCAATAGCCGAAGCCTTACGGTTCAGGCTGGCTGGCAAAGTCCACGTTCTGCACCTGGACGCCCTGCACCGCCACCCGGCCGTCGGTCCAGGTCACGTAGGCGTTCCCATTCAGCGCGGTTGCGTAATCGTAGTCGCCGGCATAGCAGTCTTCGGGAAAGTCGGGATCCTCCTGCGCTGGTTGAGGAATGATGATGTTGCTGATCTCGATGTTCGATCCCCAGGTATTGCCGTTATCCGACGATTGCACACCGTAACGCTGATAGTTGCATCCGGGGTCGCCAACGTTGTTGCAAGGACTCGTGGCCTGCCGGCGGTCGTACCAGGAGACGGTAACATCCTGTGGCTGGCGGAAGGCGCTGGGGCTGTAGTTGACCGACAGCGAGGGCATCCAGTGGCTTTGATATTGGTTGGTCTCGGGATCGTTCAGCACGATCGGCGAAGACCAGGTGTTGCCGTTGTCGGTCGAGCGGGTATACATGATGTCTCCAGTGGAGAGCGCACCCTGCGCGGCGTAGGCATAGTGAACCACGCCATCGGGACCCACACCAGGCTGTCCCCAACCCTGCGTGCGCCAGATGGGATTTATCTTGGCGAAGAAGCTGCCGGTAGAGCAGAGACCGTCGCCAGGCGGGTTGAAGCGCGGGCCCATAATGATTGCCGTCCAGGTGTTGCCGCCATCGGTGGAGCGGTACATGATGTTCTGTCGTGTGCCCAGGCCGCCACTACCTTCATCCATCCCTGCGAGAAATACGGCGCTGCTGTAGCCGGCATTCGGCGGCGGTGGTCCTGGCAGCGTGCCCGTGAGCTGAACATCGCGAATGAAGGTGGTAGTCAGCTGCGCCGGCGTGCTCCAGGTGTTGCCATCGTCGGAATAGGCAACGAAGATCGCTCCACCCCCCACGGCGAAATTGTTAAGCGAGACGTACATTCGGCCGTACGCGCGGCTGAAAGGATTGTTGTCGACCCAGATGGAGGGTCGGTCGTCGTCGTCGCCATTATGAGCGCAGCCTGCCGTGCTCCAGTTCTGGCCGTCGGGCGAGCTCCACATGCCAACGCCGAATCCGCCGCAGCCGGTTGCCAGATCGCCGGCGAACCACTCGCCTAACTTCTGGTTGTAAACCAGCAACGGGTCACCGAAATTCTGGCCATGGCCGGAGTCAAAGGGCGGGGGCTGAATTTCGGTGAAAGTCGCGCCACCATCGGTAGAGAACGAAACGCCCGAATAGCTGCTTCCATTGCCGTCGTTGTAAGTGACCACTACCGTGTCATCGCCCGCGCGCGCGCTATGCCATATCATGCTGGTGCTCTTGGTACAAGTCGAAGGGCTGGAGCAGGAGCGGTTGCTGACTAGAACGTTCGGGGGTTGAGGGGGATCGACATCAACGCCACGGACTGAACCAGAAACGCTGCCGCCTCTTTCCACGCCGCATTCAATCAACGTCAGTCCAGCGCGCAGGTTCTGTTGCTTCTCGAGATGAAGCGCAGCAATCTGTGAGCACGGGATGCCGGTCGTTGTCGCCTGCGCCTGCGCTGGATGCTGGAGGAGACATATGGCGAGTACGGTTACCAGATGCCAGAACAAAAGAATGCGGTAGTGTTTCTTCATCGTCCTGCCCCTCATCGAAGCGCCTGAAAAGAAAAGGAGGATAACCGTCCGGTTATCCTCCGTGTGAGAATCATACGTCACCAAGTTTACGGCTCGGACTGAGCGGCGAAGAAGACGTTCTGTACCTGAACGCCTCCCACCGCAACGCGTCCGTCCGTCCACGTGATGTAGGCATTGCCGTTCAGCGCCGTGGAGTAGTCATAGTCACCGGTATAGCAGCTCTGAATGTAGGGATCATCCTGAGCCGGCTCGTCGATGATGACGTTGCTGATTTCGATGTTCGATCCCCAGGTTGCACCATTGTCGTTGGACTGCACGCCGTAACGCTGGTAGTTGCATCCCGGATCGCCGACGTTGTTGCAGGCCGAAGTAGCCTGACGGCGATCGTACCAGGAAGCGGTTACATCCTGCGGCTGCGTGAAGGTGCCGGGGGAGTAATTGACCGACAGGTTAGGCATCCAGTGGCTCTGGTACTGGTTGGTTTCCGGAGTATTGAGCAGGACCGGAGTTGACCAGGTATTGCCGTTATCCAACGAACGGGTGTACATGATGTCGCCGGTGGAAATCTGGCCCGCCGTGGCATAGTCATAGTGCACCACACCGTTGGGACCAACCGCGGGCTGACCCCATCCCATGTGCCGCCAGATAGGATTCATCTTGGCGAAGTAGCCACAAGTACCGTCGCCGGGCGGGTTGAAACGCGAGCCCACCATGATCTCGGTCCAGGTATTGCCGCCGTCATAGGAGTGGAACATGAGGTTCTGCCGCGTGTTCAAACCGCCGCCGCCCTCATCCATAGCAGCTAGAAACACCGCGCTGGTATAGGTGGCATTCGGTCCCGGAGGTCCCGGAGGTGCGCCGGTCAGCTGCACGTCGCGCTCGAACTCGGTGGTCAACTGCACCGGAGTGCTCCATGTCTGGCCATCGTCCGAATAGCTGACGAAGAGAGCTCCGTCGTCAATGTCAAAGTTATTGAAGGACACGTACATGCGGCCGTACTTGGTGCTGAAGGGGTTGTTATCTACCCATATCGACGGACGGTCGCCGTCATCAATGCTGGCCGGGCAGCCTGCCGCCGTCCAGTTCTGGCCGTCGGGAGAACTCCAGACGCCGACTCCAAAGCCGCCGCATCCGGTCGCCAAGTCGCCACCGAAGAACAGAGCCAGCTTCTGGTTGTAAACCATCAGCGGATCGCCGTAGTTGGTGCCATGTCCGCTAGAGAATGGCGCCGGCAGGATTTCGGTGAAGGTCGAACCTCCATCGGTGGAGTAGGACGTTCCCGAGTAGTTGCTGCCATTGCCGTTGGTATCGTCGTTGTAATTGACGACCACCAGCTGGCTACCGGCCTGGGTGTCGGCCCAGACCATACTCTCGCTGTGCGTGCAAGCATCCGGTCCGGTACAGGTGCGATTGCTCACCTGAACATTGGGCGGTTGCGGGGGAAGCTCTTCATCTTCGCCGCGCTTGCGTTCGCCGTTACCGCCCTGCACCACTCCACATTCAATCAGGGTAAGTCCGGCTCGCATGTTGTCCTGCATCAGCAGATGGCGCGAAGCAATCTCCGAGCAGGGAATACCTGTGGTTGTCTGTTGCGCTTGGGCTAGCCCTGGTGCAAGAAGGCACACTGCCACCAACAGAGCTGGCAGCGCGTACCAGAGCATCCTACGGCTGTGGTTCATCTTTTTCTCCTCTCTCCGTGCTGGACTTACCTGGGCCCGGAGCA
>JASHXK010000336.1 GCA_030043575.1 Terriglobales bacterium | reverse complement strand
AATCAAAGACATAGGGTTGGTGGTATCTCAAGGGAGACAGTTGGCGGTACATCCCCATAGCGCAACTAGTCCCCACGTTCGACCAGCTCGGTGTGTCTCATTCGAACGAACCTTCGGATCGCAGATAGCGGCTGGCGTACCTTCAGGTGGAGAGGCCGGTGACTGTTTTCGGCCAGGGGATCCAAGAAGAGCACGCCCGGCACCAGGTCCCAGTCCCAACGGAGTGTCCATGGATAGCTTGGAGAGGTCTTCCAGATGCTGCCAGCTGGAGCTGTATGATTGCAAACAAAATACTTAGCGTCGATCGAACGACAGCATGGTCCAACAACACCTGACATGTCCTTTTAGCGGCAAGACCTCCATCGAGCTTTATATCCGCTACTGCAGCTTTGTGTACTCGGCTTTAGCTTCTTTATAGATCGGGATATCCGGATCGGCGTCTTTCCAGAGCGTGAGGAAATCTTTGTAGGCGGCGAGCGCCCTTACGCGGGCAGCATCGGCATCCGCGCCTTGTGAAGTTCTCGCTTGCAGCGCGTTCGCACGCGCCACTCCCAGATGCGACAACGCTCCCGTCCAGCAGTTCCAGACGAGGCCGCTGTGGTCGAGAATCTTCTGGAACTCCGCGGCAGCTTCCGTGCCTTGTCCCGTTGCGAGGTAAGCTTGACCGCGAATGTACGTGGGGTAGAGGCAGGAATTCTGGATGATGAACGGAATCGCCCCGTATTCAATCGGCGGCAGCGCGCGCTGCAGTTCATCGATGGCTTCTTTAGGACTTTTGCGGTCCAGCTCCAACTGTGCGTTTATCGCGCGCAACCACAGCGTTTGCGTCTGAGTGTCGAGCGGGTAGCGCTTGTTCAGCTCTTGGGCCATCGCCTGCGCCCGTTGCACATCGCCGACCGCGGCATAGGCCAGCGCGGCTTCCACTTGCACACCCTGGCCCTCGGGATAAAGCTTCAGTCCTGCTTCGGCATCTTGCCGCGCCTGCTTCAAGTTGCGGAAGGCAGCCTCGCGCAGAGCCGCGTTCTCCCACCAGGTTGCGCCTGTCTCTTTGCTGTCGGCACGAGCGGCCGAATCCACCGCGCGCCTGGTAAGATCGCGGGCCTTCTCCAAACGTCCAGCATAGCCTTCGGTGTCAGACGCAAGCGAAAGCCCGAAATTCTCCACGGCTGGGTTGGCGGCGAACCACTGCTGTTGTTCCGCCATGGCGCGGGAATCCGCGGCGATAAAATCCATGGCGTAGAGTAAGGTATGTAAAAGAAAGCCTTCCAGCTTGCGCGCCTGTGCCTGCTGAATGATTTTGCGCGCTTCCTCCACGCGTTGCGAGGCCAGCAGAAAGTTGGCGAGGTTCTTGTAAGGCGCTACGTTATCCGGCATCAGTTCCAACGTCTTGAGTGCCGCTTCCACCGCAGCGTGATAGTCTCCCTGGGCGGCGTCGGCGAGGCCAAGATTCCCGTAGGCCGCCACGTCCCGTGGGTAGGCCGCGATCATCTCCCGATAAGTTTGTGCCGCCTTGTCCTGCTCGCCGGTGACATTGGCATAGTAATCGGCGGTGATGAGCAACTTCTCCCGCTCGCTGGCGTGCTCGCGCAACGCAAACGCCTTGCTGAAGTATTCGCTTGCTCGCCCCGCTTCTCCCAAAGAGAAATAGTCAGCGCCCATGGAGCGATATGCCATGGCAAAGTTGGGATCCAGTTGCACCGCGCGTTCAAAATTAGCCCGCGCCGCCTCAGGGCCCTTCGCAGCGTATGTCTGTCTACCGATGCTGTAGGCCTGCAGCGCTTCAAGCGATGGGGTCGTGGCCTGCTCCAGCGGAACATCGAACTTCTGTATTGTCGCGAGCGTCTCGCCCAACTGGCTGCGAAGCTTGGCGGTAGCCTCACCCACTGCGGTCAGTACTTTCTCCTTTCCGTTGGCCGTCACCTGCTCCTGTGCGAGCGGTTCGCCGCTCTGGCAGTTCACAGCCTTGAGCCCGAGCACGTACTGATTGCCGAGACTGTCGATCGATCCGGCGATATACGCCTTGCTGTTGGCCCGTAGACAAAGCTCGCGCGCCAGTTCCGGCGTCAACTTGGTCTCGGCGGGGCGCGTCATCAGCTTCAATGTCTGCGTGACCTTGTTGTCGGAGAGCACGTTGAGAAACGGCGATTGCGTCAGGGCTACAGTCAGCGCCATCTTCAAAGTGTTGTCGAAGACGGGATCGCCCGTGCTGTTGGCGAAGTCGGCGATGACAATCGTATCCCTGTCGGTCAGCTTGGGCGCTTGGTGCGCGCGATAATAAAGCAGTCCAGCGAACGCTGTGGCGACCACGATAACGGCAACCGCAGCGGTCATCGCCCGGCGCTTCTTTGTTGGCGCACCCGATGTGATCCCACTTGGCGGCAGTTCCGCCACAGCCTGTACCCCGCCCGGTCTTACCGCCGCCGCTGTACCTGAAACGACTCGTGCGTAACGCCCAGCCTCGGTGTCGCGCTTCAGCCGTTGCAGGTCAGCGCGCATGTCCGAGGCATGCTGATAACGCAGGTTGCGATCTTTTTCCAACGCCTTGCGGATCGCCAAGTCCAGTTCTGGAGAGGCCAGCGGGTTTAACTGTGATACCGGACGGGGTTCGTCGCGCAAAATGGCGCTGATAATTTCGCTCGAACTCTTGCCGCAGAACGGCATTCGCCCGGTCGCCATTTCGTACAGCACATCGCCGAAGGAAAACAGGTCGGTGCGTGCATCCACATCCTGAGCGCGTACCTGCTCCGGCGACATGTAGGCGACGGTGCCCACCATCGCTCCGGGACTGGTCAGCTGGTCGGCATCGGAGGCTATCTCGGTCGCAGTTTCTCCCGTGGCCGCGACCTTGGCTGTCACCTTCGCTAGCCCGAAGTCGAGAATCTTGGCGTGGCCACGCCGGGTAACGAAGATATTTGCCGGCTTGATGTCCCGGTGAACAATGCCTTCATTGTGTGCGGCATCAAGCGCGTCGGCGATCTCGACACCGAGGTCGAGGATCAGTTCGGTATCCAGCGACTGGCCCATGATGCGATGTTTCAGAGTGACGCCGTCGAGGAACTCCATTACGATGAACGAGCGCCCCTCGTAAGTCCCGATTTCGTGAATGGTGCAAATGTT
>JASHXK010000335.1 GCA_030043575.1 Terriglobales bacterium | reverse complement strand
TCCAACCAGTCCCGTGCCCAACAGAAGCAGCGAGGATGGCTCAGGAACGGTCTGGCCGGTGCTGCCGACGATGTCGAAAGCACCTAGCGGCTGGCTCCCATTCGAGGTCCAGTTGCAACCGTTACCGCTGCCGTTCTGGCAGCCACTTTCGGCATACAGGTCGAGGCCCGTAGCGCCCGTGCTGTTGAAGTTCCACGCTTCCCAGGTGGTAGCGGTGAGGTTGGTGGGACCAATCACCATGAAATACGAGGTCCCGGCAGTGAGGTCGACGCCAGTGATGTTACTGATGGTCAGCACGCCACAGCACCCGCCAAAGTTCTGGCTGCTGCTGAGGTCGTTCCACTGTGCGATCTCGGTGCCCGGCGAGTTGCCGTTGGCGGCGTACAGGCCAACAAAGAAGGAGTTTTCCCCTTCAACGTAGCCGATGCCCACCTGGATCTGGCTGACGCTGCCGGTCGCTCCCGCGGTGAATTCGTTGGCAGAGGTAACGTAGTAGCCGCCGCCAAACTCGTTTCCGGTAATCGTCCAACCCTCGCAGCAGTTGTAGGTGTTGCCACTGGTAGCGAAGTCACTAAAGAACGTTGTTTGAGCCATCGCTGGCAGGCTGCTGAGGCAGAGAGCGAAGGCCAGGAGACAAAGCGACCACGCAAATTTCTTCAAGAGTTCCTCCTCCGATTCAGAACCAAACATCTCGAGCTGTTCGATCACGAACCCAGAGATTCGGCAAGGTAGAGGCAGTGTGCCATCCCGCCGGGATTTCTGCCCAAGTCGCGTTCTCGGGCACAAACCCACACGCAACCCGAAGCTGCAATCCGCATTCCGCGGTAATATATTGATAACAATTGGCTTTTGTCTAATTCGAGTGCAATCTATTGCATTAGAGTGGCCAAAGTTTTCCTCGTTCACAGGCCTAAAATGGGAAGCCGCACCACTCCGAAGCCGCTGCCTGGCAATCAGTTGCGTGGAACTCCGCGACCGCTCCTGACGCCCGAAAACAGGCTACCGCTGGCGGTGCGAAGCGCGTCCAAACCTTTACAATAAGCGGAAGCTGCCAACTTGCCGATTTTAATTCTTTAGATCTTGAAGACCCGACCTGCAAGCCTGACGATCCAGCGTGGCCAGCGCCCAGCGGAGTTGTTCGCGAACGCACCATCCGGCGAGCCACCCACGCTGACCCGGCGCCAGATGCTGTCACTGCTGGCGCGCGGCGCGCTCGCTGCTCCGCTGGTGCAGAGTCCCCTCTTTGCCGCCGTCGCCGGGGCGCACAAGCAGCAGTCGCAGTCTGCGCCACCGGAGGTGCAACTCACTGACGACGAGTTGCTGGAAGAGATCGTCAGCCGCGCGTTTCAGTTTTTCTGGAACGAGGCCAGCCCCAAGACCGGGTTGGTGCGCGACCGCGCTCTGGCCGATGGCAGTCCCGATCCGCGCAACGTCGCCAGTATCGCCGCGACCGGCTTCGGTCTGGCAGCACTCTGCATCGGACACCGCCGCGGCTATCTGCCGCCGCACGAGATCGGCGGCCGCGTGGTCAAGACGCTGATCGCCCTGCTGCAGCACGTCGACCAGGTCAACGGCTTCTTCTATCACTTTCTCGACATCGAGACGGGACAGCGCTCGCACCTGTCGGAGGTCTCGCCGATCGACACCACCATCCTGCTCTGCGGCGCGCTGATGGCGCGCGAGTACTTCCGCGATGCGCAAATCACCCAGCTGGTCAACGCCATTTACCGGCGGGTGAACTGGCGCTGGATGCTGAACGGCGGCACCACCTTCGCTCTGGGATGGACGCCGGAGTACAAGTTTATCGGCGCGCGCTGGGACGTCTACTGCGAGCTGATGATGATGTACCTGCTGGCGATCGCGGCCCCGGTGTACAACATTCCGGCGTCGTCGTGGAATGCGTTTTCGCGGCCGAACATGGAGTTTGAGGGCTACAACTACATCAGCGGGCCCGATCCGCTGTTTGTGCATCAGTACTCCCACGCGTGGTTCGACTTCCGCAATGTGCACGACGCCTACGCGAATTATTTCGAGAACTCGGCGATTGCGACCTATGCGCACAAGCTGTTCTGCCTGTCGATCCGCTGGCGCTTTCCCGATTACGACGACGACACGTGGGGGATTACAGCATCGGATTCGCGGCTGGGATATCAGGCGTGGGGAGGGCCGCCGGAGATCGGCTACATCGACGGAACGGTGGTGCCGTGCGCGACCGCAGGCTCGATGCCATTCCTGCCGAAAGAGACGATTTCCGTACTGGCGAATCTCTACAACAAGTACAGCCAGCGGGCGTGGAAGAAATATGGCTTTGTGGACGCCTTCAATCCGCGGACGACATGGACCGATCTGGATGTGTTGGGCATCGATCAGGGGATCACCATGCTGATGGTGGAGAACTATCGCACCGGGTTCATCTGGGAGACGTTCATGCGCGGCCGCGAGGCGCAGCGCGCGATGAAGATGGTGGGCTTCCAGCCCGCGAAGGCGTAAACCCAGGTCTCGAATGGCGCGAGACCTGGGGCACCCTGCGCGCCGATCCTTCCTTTGAAATCCCTTCTCACCTTCCACTGCGGCACGGATCACTGACAACCAGCCACCCGGCGTTGTGCAATTCTGCTGGGTGTCTTAGGAGAGCGCGCCGCCGTCCAAGCGGAGCTCCTTCGCGGCGAAATTGAGAACCGCAAAAACTCTTCCGGACATTCCACTCGCTTGCTTCGAGCGCGCCCGTTATCTTCATCTGCATCCGCCGCATGGCGAGGAGGACAAGCCGATGCACAGCCAAGAGCACTCTCCAATTTCAGGGTTTCGCAGGATTTCTGTTTTGGCGATCGCAGCGTTGATGGTCGCCGCTACTACGATAGGCTTCGGGCAGAATTCCGTTCCTCCCACCGCCGTGCAAGCGGCGAAGATGCCGCAGTACGCCTCGCGACTGGCGCATCCGGCTAAAGCTCTGCTGCCGCCGAAGCCCTCCGCACTGCAACGTGCAAAGGGACGTCCGGGTCCGCTGCAAAGCAACGACATCTACGACAACGGGCCGATCAACGGCAATACCGACGCCTGGACGATCAACTTCGGATTTGTCGTCAGCGACAGCTTCACCATTGGCGCGAATGGCGCGACAGTTACCGGCATGAGCTTTGGCGCCTGGTTGTTTGAAGGCGACACACTGACCTCGGCGGAGTTGATCATTACCTCGGGCGAAGACAGCGGCACCAGCTACTTCGATCAGACGGTCAGCTTCACCCAGAGCAACTGCGTGGTGAACTCATACGGCTTCAACGTCTGCACGGAGACCACATCTTTCAATGGTCCCACGCTGAATGCCGGAACCTATTGGGTGAACTTGCAGAACGCCAGTGTGCCCAGCGGCGATCCCGTTTATTGGGACGAAAATTCCGGTGTGGGATGCCAGGGCCAAGGCTGCCCGTCGCAAGCGTCGCAGAACAGCGTCGGCTCGATTCCTTCCGAGTCGTTCACCATTCTGGGCAATGCGACTACCACCACCACCACGACATCAAGCAACACCTACAGCGATTACACATGTCCGGAGCCCCAACCCGGCTTTCATGACCTGCATGATTTCAGCTCCAGCGCGGGGCCCTCAGGGCTGGCAATCGACACCGCCGGGAAGCTCTACGGCACCTTCGCAAACGGCGGCCGGTACGGTGCGGGCGTACTGTACGACTTCGCACAAAGAGCCAGCCGTTGGTTCCTCAGCTCGCTGTACAGCTTTCTGGGC
>JASHXK010000334.1 GCA_030043575.1 Terriglobales bacterium | reverse complement strand
TGATTGTTGTTGGTGAAAGGCGTCGGCGGCACAGGCGTCTGTTGGCCGGCGAACCAGCTGTTGGCCTGGATGCTGCTGCCCGTCCACCAGTAGTTGGCGTTGCCGTGGAAGGCATTGGTGCCCGACTTGGTGACGTAGCTAACCTGCGCCCCAGCCTGCTGCCCGTACTGGCCGCCATAGGCGTTGGTGATGACCGTAGCTTCCTGAACCGCATTCTTGCCTAGCATCAGGTTGGTGGCCCCTGAGTTGTTCAGGTTCAGGTAGGGATCCATCTGGTTTTCGCCGTTGATGGTGAACACGTTGGAGGTGGCCGGCAGACCGGCCGTCTGGAAGTTGCCATAGCCCATGCCGGTGTTCATGTTGATGCCCGGCGCGATCTGCGCAATGTAGGTAAGGTCGTTACCGCCATTGGGCAGATTGTCGACCATATTCTGGTCAAAGTTGGTCGACAGCTCGGCGTTGTCCGCCTGCACCAGCGGTGCAGTAGAGGTGACTTCCACCGTCTGCGTGCTGCTGCCGACCGTGAGCCTCACGTCGGCAACCGTCGCCTGGCTGACATTGATCTGTGCCGTTTTTTCCGCCTTGCTGAAACCTTGCGCGGTCGCACTCACGGTGTAGCTACCGGGCTGCAACAGCGAGAAGCGATACGAGCCGCTGTTATTTGTGGTAGTGCTGCGTGTCTGCCCCGTTCCGTTGCTTTTCAAGGTCACCGTGGCGTTGGGCACGACCGCGCCGCTAGGATCTGTAACCGTACCGGTAAGGTCGCCCGAAACCAGCGATTGCGCCATGAGCGATGGTGCCATCAGCAGGGCGATCACCAGCAAACTCAGAGTTCCGGCGATCCATCTCTTCAATGTCATATCTCCTCCCCTAGAAACGTGGTTCAGAGCGAAGTGTGTTGCCATCACCTGACTGGTTCGTCAGACATCGGGCGATTCGGCTTGCAGTGGGATCGGACAGTTTCAGGCCTGCAACAGCCCTATTGTCCACTCTTTCATCGCAATGTAATAGGCAAAACTTTACATCAAAAACGTGCTTTCGCATATGCCCCAGATTCCGGCTAGCGCATTTCTGCGCAATCATTTGGCTATTGAAGCGCATGGAAAGCTGCACATTGGGTTGAGACCGGCGGTGGCAAGGGCATTGGTATGATCGCAGCCGGAAGTCCGGAACCTTTCAGCTATGGCGGGCAGTTGTCGTGCAAGAGGAACCGGAGAATCGTTGATCGTGGGTACGAGATTTGCCGGTCACGTCACCCGGCATACGACCGTGCCGCGCGATTTCCGCAGTACCTCAGAGATCTTCTCGCACATAGCTACCGGCCCTTCAACTTTGCTGAGAAACAGATCTGCGCACTCGGCGCCGTCAGGAACCTCGTTTACTCCGGATAAGAGAATGATGGGAAGCGCCGGGCTGCGCTCTTTGATCTTACGTGCCAGCTCCAGCCCGCTCAGTCCGGGCATGAGCAGATCGGTTAAGACCAGGTCGACCGCTTGCGCATTCAGAATATCCAGCGCCTCCGCGCCCGAGCCCGCCGGTATAACCTGGAAGCCAGATTTTTCCAGCACAAACCGTCTGAGAGTCAGAGGAACCGCTTCGTCGTCCACGCACAAGATGACGGACCTCGACTCAGGCATGGCCGCCTCCATTCAACTGGGTCGAGGCGCCGGAACCGGCTACGTGCACGACCTCGCGAGACACGACTTCCGGCAGGAAGATGCGGAAGCAGGTAGCGGAGCTCTGCGGGGTGCGAACGCTGCGGAATTGAATCGTGCCCTCGTGCTTCTGGATAATGCCTTTGCTGATCCAGAGGCCCAGCCCGGTACCTTTCGCTGACTTTGTGCTGAAAAACGGCTCAAAGAGACGCTTGGCGTCTTCCGGTTTAATACCCGAACCGTTATCACAGATACCAATCGCGACGCCTCTAAGCTGCGTTCTGGGGTCAGTGCATTGTTGCACGCGAAGCCGTAGACGTCCGCCTTCCGGCATCGCCTGAACCGCATTGCCTATCAGGTTCAAAAACACCTGCTTCAGTTCGACGGGGAAGCCAAAGATGGTTGAGCTGGCGTCATAGCGTGTTTCCACGACGACGCGGTTCAGCTGCAAATGCCGTGCTTGCAGCTCCAAAACATTGTTCAGCAGCTCGGGAATCGAAACTGGAGCCGGCTGCTGCGATTCGCGATAGAAGCCCAAAGTCTGCTTGACAATATGGGCAATGCGGAGCAATTCACCTTCGCCCAGACTGGCGTAGATCCGCGCTTGATCGTCAAGCGAAGGATGATCACGCAGCAGATAGAAAGCATTGATGATGGCTTCCAGCGGATTGTTGATTTCGTGGGCGATGATGCCGGGTACGCGGCCCATAGCGGCAAGTCGCTCAGCTTTGCGCAAGGCCTCCTCGGTTTGCAAAGTTGCCGTGATGTCGCGGTTGATTTCCAGCACCGCGCCAGCCGCACCGCTGCCATCGCACTTCAAGGCTTGCCGGCTGGCGACCACGATCTCGCGTCCATCACGGTTGTATTGCACGAGATTGCCTTCCCACCGTCCGTTGGCCAGCAGAGCGTTTTGCCAATTCCCGTTTACGCCCACGGTTGACCGCGTTCGCAGCACGTCATGAATGTTCTTGCCAACCACCTCATCGCGCCGCCAGCCGTATAGCTCTTCCGCTCCCGAATTCCGGAACTGAACCGTGCCCTTGAGATCGCGCACCATGATGGCTTCCGACGCGAGTTCCAGCAGGTCGGCGCGCTCCTGTAATCCTTCGGTGCGCTCGGCAACGGGCTGTTCCAGCTGCCGGTTCAGCACCTCCAACTGCCTTCGTTTGCGATGGAGCTCGGCGAAGATACTGACTTTGGCGCGCAGCAGCTCGGGAATGACGGGCACGGTGATGTAGTCCACCGCGCCCTGACGGTAACCTTTGACTCGATCCAGATCGGTGCTTATCTCCGTTGGCGCAGGGAATGAGAAGTGACGACTACTGTGGGAAGAAGAAAGGACCAACAAGAACCTGGCTGACGACCACGCTGTTTGCACATCATTGTTGATTCCGTGAAAAGCGGAGAACCCACCTTGCACCAGAGCGGTACGAGCTAACGATGACCGCGGTCGGTAATCATAAACCATCTCCATCGCAGTCAAACAAAAGGTTTTTCGTAGTACCGGCTAAGTGCTCAACCTTTGCCCGCCGTGGCAGAAAATGACGCTCCGATGTGTAGTCAGGAAGGTCCGTCGGCCAGTACGGCATAGCGGCAGATTAGATGCAGGCTTCCGACAGGCGGTTGGCTCGCTAGGCATATAAAAGGATGCAGCTCAATTTCTGGGTCACCATGGTTACTTCCCCGCCGGTTGAATCTGCACGAACTGCCAGCCGAAGCGCCCTTTGATGCAAAGATTGCCGCGCGTCACGCTGTGGTCGAGCGGCGAGGTTACGCGAACGATCTGGCCGTCCTGCTGCTGCACCGTGAGGTCGCAGCCTACTCCGCAGTAGGGACAGATGGTGTCGGTTTTCGTCTGGCGGCTTTCGTCCCAGGTGCCAGCCTGGCGCATGTCATATTCGCTCTTGAACATCAATGCGCCGGTGGGGCAGACGCCGATACAGTTGCCGCAATAGACACAGGCCGATTCGGGCAGAGAAACGTCAAATTCCGTGGAAATATGGGCGGGGAAACCGCGGCCGGCCACAGCAATCGCAAAGGTATTCTGCGCGTCCACACCACAGGCCTCCACGCACTTGTAGCACAGAACACACTTGGAGTAGTCGCGGACGTAAAGATCATTATCAACTTTTGCCGGCTGGGCGACGGTGGCTCGTGTCGTGCCGAATCGCTCAGGATCGGCGTTATACCGCTTCATATAAGCCTGCACCGCCGGGGCAGTGGAAAGATCGACCGACGACGCCAGAAATTCCAATACCAGACGACGGCTCAACCGGACGCGCTCGGAATCCGTCTTGATGGACATGTGGGGTTCCACCTTACGCGAGCAGGCGGGAACGAGGGTGCGCGATCCTTCCAGCTCCACCACACACACGCGGCAGGCGTTGACGGGGGTGAGGCTCTCGAGGAAGCAGAGCGTGGGCGTGTCGATGCCAAGTTTCCGGGTAGCGTCCAGGATCGTAGAACCCTCGGGAACGGTAAGCCGCTCGCCATCGATTGTGATTTCGATCCAGTGAGGTTCGGGCCGCAACGGCGCCTGCGGCACCGGCCCGCGGGGCACAGGGATGGTGGCTACAGGCGCGTCAAGTCCTTGCAAGGCGTCTTTCGGCGATGGATTCATGCGAATAGACTCCATCGCCGCATCGCGGACTCCAGGGCGCTGGAAGCCGTCTGTCCCAGTCCGCAGATCGAGGCGTCGCGCATGGCCTGCGATATCTCGCGCAGCCTCGTGATCTCCAGCGCTGCCGAGCCGAGCGGCTGTTTATCGACAAGGCGCTGCAGCGCTTCTTCCTGGCGCACTACGCCCACGCGGCACGGAACGCATTGGCCGCAGGTTTCATGACGAAAGAAGCTGGCGATGCGCAGCAGGATGCGGCGAAGATCAACCGTCTCATCAAACAGCATGACCACCCCGGAGCCTAGACTCGCCCCAATCGCACGCGTGTTTTCAAAGGTCAGCGGATGATCGAGTTCGCGTGGCCCGACAAAGGTCCCGGCCGCGCCGCCCAGAAGAACCGCTTGCAACTTGCCGTTGCCAGCCACTCCGCCTGCAAGATCGATCAGCTGGTGCAACGTCGTTCCCATCGCGACTTCATAGATACCGGGGCGCGCCACATGTCCGGAGAGACAAAAGATCCTGGTGCCTGCGGAATGAGTGGTGCCGAGTGTCGCATAGGCTGCGCCGCCCTCGAGGATGATGCCGGGAATGTTGACCAGCGTCTCCACGTTGTTCACGGCAGTGGGTTGGCGGAAGAGTCCGGACTGGGTGGGAAACGGCGGTTTGTTGCGCGGCTCGCCACGATAGCCTTCGATCGAGTTAAACAGTGCAGTCTCCTCGCCGCAAATGTAAGCGCCGGCGCCGCGACGGATCTCAACGGTAAAGTGCAGTCCCGAGCCAAGAATGTTGTCACCGAGAAATCCGTTTTGGGTGGCCGATTCAATGGCACGTTGCATCCGCTCAGCAGCCAGAGGATATTCTCCGCGCAAGTAGATATAGCCTTGGCGGGCGCCAGTGACAAAGGCGCCGATCGTGAGGCCTTCGAGCACAGCGAAGGGATCGCCCTCCATGAGAATGCGATCTTTGAATGTCCCCGGCTCGGATTCGTCGGCATTGCAGATCACGTAATGCCTGCGGCTACGCTCCTTTTGCAACCTGGATCTCTGACGAAAAAGCGCCTCCCATTTCGTCGCAGCAGGAAAGGCCGCGCCGCCACGTCCCAGCAGCTTCGAGTCGGACAACTCACGCAGCGTTTCTTCAGCGCCAAGCTCAAGAGCTTTGCGCAAGCCACTGTAGCCGCCGAGTCGCTGATATGCCTCAACGGTTGGAGCGCCACCCTGGGCGATGCGATGGAGAAGTCGCAAGGGAAAGGATTCGCTGGACCGTGAGCTCTGCGGTACGCTCTTCCGCACGTCCAGCGCATCCGGCTCGTGGGGCAGGCGCTGCTGCAATGCATCCTGCACCAGGCTCTGGACCTCTTCGGCCGACGCAGGGGCCAACACTCGTTCTCTCGGATCTGCTCCGGCAGAGGCGACGAGCACCGCCGGGGCGCGCTCACAGAGACCCAGACACTGGCTGCGCTGCCAGATCGCGCGTCCCCCGGCGCAAGGCGACCCAGCCGCACCCAGAGTGCTTTCCAGCACGGCGCAAAGTTTGTCCACGCCGCGAATCACACACGCTATGTCATCGCAAACGTGAACTACGATGGCAGGGCGCGGCTCGAGCGAAAGCATGCCGTAGAAGGACGCCACGCCGTAGACTTCGGCGGGGGCGACGTCTAAACGCGAGGCGATGTAATTGAGAGCACCCGGGCTGATCCATCCCATGCGCTTCTGGACCGCATGGAGCACGGGTAAGAGAAGATGCCGAGTGCCATTGGCAGTGGCTTCGCAAGTGACGCGCGGATCGGCGATTTGCTGCCGGCAAACTTGCGAGCCTGATTGGGTTGTGCCCAGTTCCGCGTCTGCGGCCGCTCGCTCCTCGGCCGTAGCCTGCGCGCCGGTTAGATGAAGATCCAATCAGGTCCTCTCATGCTTTTCAATCCGAACGGCAGTCGCCTTGAACTCGGAAGTTCCCGATTTCGGGTCCACGGCGTCAATCGTCAGTTCGTTGGTTGCTACTCGATCATGTGCGTGCACGGACAGGAACGCGAGGCCAGGGCGTAACCCCGAATCGAAGCGCACCGGTGCAATGATCGAGCCGCGCCGCGAAGACACGCGCACGTGTTCACCTTCCCGCAGCTTGTAATGCCGACCGTCTTCGGGCGAAAGCTGCAGGGATTCCTCACGCCGCAGCGGCGATGAGTAGCGCCTGCTTTGAACGCCGGTATTGTAATCGTCGAGCCGGCGGCCGGTGGTCAAACGAATGGGATACTCCTCGTCGAGTTGGTCGACTGGCGGCTCAAATTCCACCACATGAAACGGCGCCCGCGGCCCAATCAGCGGCTCATTCCACAGCCTGCCGTGAAGAAACATTTCTCCCGGATGCGACTCGTCATAGCACGGCCACTGAATGCCACCCATCTCTTCCAGACGACGGTAGCTCATACCCGCGTGCATCGGGCTCACGCTGCGCAGTTCGTTCCAGATGCTTTCCGCGTCGGGCGTGCCCCAGTCGTGACCAAGCCGGCGCGCCAAATCGAAGATGATCTGCAGGTCGTCGCGAACTCCGTCAGGCGGCGGGACTGTCCGGCGCACCCGCTGCACGCGGCGTTCACTGGAAGTCACCGTCCCTTCACTTTCCAACGCACCGGCCGCGGCGGGCAAGACCACGTCGGCGAGCTCTGCCGTTCGGGTATAGAACAGGTCTTGCACCAAGAGAAATTCCAGACTGCCGAGGCGCTGCAGGGCGCGATGCCGGTCGGCTTCGGAGTCGGCAGGATTTTCGCCCAGCACATAAAGCACCGCGAGCTCGCCGCGCTCCATCGCGTCGAACATGTGGCTCAGGTGCCAGCCGCGTTTTGGCGGGATGGTTACGCCCCAGGCTTTTTCGAACCTGGCGCGCAATTCGTCGTTTTCAACGTGCTGGAAGCCTGGGAGATGAGCAGGAATCGCCCCCATGTCGCCGCCGCCCTGAACATTGTTCTGCCCGCGCAGGGGATTCACTCCGCTGCCGTAGCGGCCCACGTGGCCAGTGAGCAGCGCCAGGTTGATGAGCGCGACCACGTTGTCCATCGCGTTGTGATGCTCGGTGATACCCAGAGTCCAGCACAATTGCGCACGCGGAGCGCTCGCGTAGGCATGCGCCATTTTGCGGATTGCTTCTGCAGCAACCCCGGTCTCTCGGGCGGCTCGCTCCAGCGTGTATTTCTCGACGTGCGATTTGTAGGCTTCAAATCCGCTGGTGGCGTGGGGGATGAATTTTTCGTTGGCCAGGCCGGCGGCAATAATTTCACGGCCCATAGCGTTGGCCAGCGAAATGTCGGAGCCTACGTCAATCCCCAGCCACATATGCGCCCAACGCGCAGAGCTGGTGCGCCGCGGGTCCACGACATACAGTTCCGCGCCGTTGCGCACACCTCGCAGCACATGATGAAAGAAGATCGGATGCGTTTCCCGGGCGTTCGACCCCCACAGCAGGATCACATTCGTGTCTTCCATTTCGCGATACGAACTTGTCCCGCCACCCGCTCCGAACACTGCCGCCAGACCGGCGACACTAGGCGCGTGTCAAGTTCGGTTGCAGCTGTCGATGTTGTTCGTGCCCATTACGCTGCGGGCGAACCTTTGCGCTACGTAGTTCAGTTCGTTGGTGGTCTTGGAGCAACTGAACATGCCAAAGTTGTGCGGGTCTTTTTTCGCAATCGATTTGCTGAACGCCGCGACAACGCGCTCCATGGCTTCGTCCCAGGTGGCTGGACGATGCGATCCGTTCTCGCGCACCAGCGGCTGGGTCAAACGGCCTTGCATTAATTTAGGCATACACCCCTGGAGAAATATCCGTAAGGAAATCGTAACACTCTCAAGCCGGGAACCACCGCGCTGCGATTTCAGACTCATAACCGCAGGCATTCCAAATAACGATTGACAACGTCGCAAACCGCGAACAAAATTCCGACATCCGGCCCTGGGTTCTCTCGTTCCTAGAAAACTTTCCTCCCGAAAGGACGACCACCACATGCGCCGACTCAACCTTGCCGTTGTTGCTCTAACACTGTTCATGCTGGCGTCAGCCAGCTTCGCGCAACAAGCTGCCACCTTCACCGTTCCTGATCTGATTCGTTAGGGTGGAACGCTGAAGAATGCCGAGGGCGTGCCGATGGCCTCGTCGACTGTGGGCGTGACCTTCGCGATCTACAGCCAGCAGGACGGTGGTGCGCCCATCTGGATGGAGACGCAGAACGTGAGCACCGACGCGAGTGGCAATTACAGCGTCTTGTTAGGTACGACGACCGCGACCGGCTTGCCCAGCGATCTGTTCTCGCAACAGGAGCAGCGGTGGCTGGGCGTGCAGGTGCAGGGACAGGCTGAGCAGCCGCGCGTGCTGATGGTCAGCGTGCCATATGCCTTCAAGGCGCATGATGCGGAGACGCTCGGCGGCAAGAGCGCCTCCGACTTTGTGCTCGCGAACGGGGCCACGTCGGGAGCGAGCAACAACAGCAGCAGCACCGCCGGAGGAGTGGCAGTATCTCTCACCGCGAATCTCGCCAATACCCAATCGGCGGGGAGCCAAGTCCAGAATGACCAAGCCAACGATGGGCCGACGAACTTCAGCGGCTCGACCACCAATCAGATCGTCGCGGTCACACAGAACGGAACCGGGTCAGGACTGGTTGCCGCCGCGCCTACCCTGGGTATCCAGGGCATCGCCAACGCACCCAGTGGCACGGCTTATGGTGTGCAAGGTGTCGCTTACGGCACGGCCGGCGTTGGACTGATTGGGACTGCGACTTCGACCACTGGCTTCACCTACGGCTTGCGCGGAACCTCGAGCAGCAGTTCGGGAACAGGTGTGCGCGGCATCGCCGTCGCCACCAGCGGCAGCACGATTGGCATCAGCGGCTACGTCGCCAGCGCGACGGGTACGGCAGGAGTGCTTAACAACGCCGCCGGAGGCAACATCCTCGTCGGCCAGAACAACGGTACGACGAAGTTCACCGTCGATGGCAATGGTGACGTGACGATTGCCGGTAACTTCACTGGCAGCGGTACTGGAATCACCGGGATTACGTTCACACAGTTGACCGGCCAGCTCGCCAGCTCGCAGCTCAGCGGCACCTACAGCAACGCGGTGACGCTGTCGAACACCTCCAACGTCTTCACGGGGGGTTTCACAGGCAATGGCTCGGGATTGACGGGCGTCCTCCCCGCAGCTGGCTCGCCGAACTACATCCAGAACGGCACGTCGCCGCAGGGTAGCGCGAACTTCAATATCAGCGGCAATGGAACGCTGGGCGGCAGCGTCGCGGCCAACGTGGTGAATACGGCAACGACGTATGAAGTAGCCGGCAGCACGGTTTTGAACCTTGGCAGTTCCGCGGACGACAATGTGTTCCTCGGCGTGGGCGCTGGCGCGAACAACGTTTCCGGCCAGGGCACGCATAATGTCTTCTCCGGCTACCAGGCCGGCAAGAGCAATACCAGCGGTGCCGGCAACTCCTTCTTCGGCTACCAGGCCGGCTACAACAACACGACCGGGAGCAACGATGTGTACATCGGCAACCCGGGCCCGCCGCCTCCGGGGAACGAGTCGAACGTCATCCGCATCGGCACGGTAGGCAGCGGAGGCCAAACCGGCGCTTACTTGGCAGGCATTTCCGGCGCCAGCACGCAGAGCGGTATCCCGGTGTTCATCGACGCCAACGGGAAAGTGGGAACGGGCGGCGGTACGGGGCTAGTGATATCCTTTAACGGACGCTCGGGTGCGGTGACGCCGCAGTCCGGCGATTACAGCTTCAGCTTGCTGAGCGGCACTCTGGCCAGTACGCAACTGAGCGGCACTTACAGCAACGCGGTAACCCTATCCAACACCTCCAACGTCTTTTACGGCAATGGCGCGAACCTGACCGGCGTTCCCGTTGGCTCCGGCTCTTCTTTTTACATTCAGAATGGCACATCGCCGCAGAACGCGAGTTTCAATATCAACGGCAGCGGCACGCTGAGCGGCGCTCTTACGGCCAACGCAGGGGTTGTCGGCTATCTCTCCACAACTGGCAACGCAGTCTACGGAAACGCGGAGGCGACCAGCGGTACGGCCTACGGTGTCGCCGGGCAGGCGAACAGCAGCGCGGGCGTCGGTGTCTACGGCGCTAATTCGGCAACCTCCGGCAATGCTTACGCCGTAGCCGGGTACACCTCCAGCACCTCGACGAACGCTGTTGGCGTCTATGGTCAGGCCAGCAATGGCGCT
>JASHXK010000333.1 GCA_030043575.1 Terriglobales bacterium | reverse complement strand
AGGCGTTATCACCAGCAATCCTGCGTCGGTCCGGTTATTTGTGCAATGGGGATATAACGCCAACTATCTCCCTTGAGATACCACCAACCCTATGTCTTTGATTGACTTGCCTGTTTCAGCCACGTAAGATTCGCGCCAGTGATTGACCAGACAGTTTCCCACTACCGCATCCTCAGCAAGCTCGGCGGGGGCGGCATGGGTGTGGTGTACAAGGCCGAGGACACGCGGCTCGCCCGCTTCGTTGCACTCAAATTCCTACCTGAGGACGTAGCCCAAGATCAGCATGCTTTGGAGAGATTTCGGCGCGAAGCCAAGGCGGCATCAGCGCTGAACCATCCCAACATCTGCACGATTTACGAGATTGACGATCAGGGCGGGCATGCCTTTATCGCAATGGAGTTCCTCGACGGCGTGACGCTGAAACATCGCATCATGGGCCAGCCGCTGGAGATGGAACTGCTGATCGACCTCGGCAGCGAGATTGCCGACGCTCTGGATGCGGCGCACGCCGAAGGCATCATTCACCGCGACATCAAACCAGCGAACATCTTCGTCACCCGGCGCGGCCATGCCAAGATTCTCGACTTTGGATTAGCCAAGGTAACAGCCAAGGTCGCGGCCAGCGGCCACACCGCAACCGAGATGGCATCCGATGCCGAGCACCTGACCAGTCCCGGCGCCATGCTGGGCACGGTGGCCTACATGTCGCCGGAGCAGGTGGAAGCGAAGGAGGTCGATGCGCGCACCGACCTGTTCTCATTTGGCGCTGTGTTGTACGAGATGGCGACGGGAAGGATGCCGTTTGACGGTCCGAGTTCTGGTTCGATCTGCAGCGCCATTCTGCGCGACGATCCGGTACCGGCCATGCGGCTGAACCCGCAAGTCTCTCCAGATTTGGATTCCGTCATCCGCAAAGCGTTGGAGAAGGATCGTAAGCTGCGCTACCAAAGTGCCGCAGAGATGGGCACCGATCTGCGAAGGCTGAAGCGTGATACAGAGAGCGGGCGGTACACACGAGTCAGTTCGACGCCATCGAGTGTGGCGAGCGTGCCCGAATCGCCCCTGCCCGTTCCTGTGCCTGCGGCTTCCGCTCCCGTTTCGAGCGCAGCCGCGGCGAGTTCAAGTTCGGGTGCGGCGTCGGCGGTCAGTTCCAGCGCGGTGGGGATGGCGGCGGAAGTACCCAGCGCGATCACGCCAGCTCCACCTCCAACCAAGAAACGCTGGCCGATAGCCGCAGCGGCTGTTGTTCTCGTACTCGCAGCGGCAATTGCTGGACTGCTTTATTACCGTTCGCGCCAAGCGCCCAAGCTCACCGAAAAAGACACCGTGGTTCTTGCTGACTTCGACAACAGCACAGGCGATCCGGTGTTCGACAATACGCTCAAGACCGCGCTCAGCGTTTCGTTGAACCAGTCGCCGTTTCTCAATGTGCTCTCCGACAGCACGGTGGCAAAGACGTTGAAGCTGATGACGCGCCCGTCTGACAGCAAGCTCACGCCCGAGGTTGCCCGCGAAGTTTGCCAGCGAGCAGGCAGCAAGGCTTACATTGCCGGTTCCATTGCCAGTCTGGGCAGCCAATATGTAGTGGGGCTGAAGGTGGTGAATTGCCAGAGCGGGGACACGCTGGCCGAGGAGCAGGCAACCGCCGCAGCCAAAGAGAAAGTGTTGGAGGTACTGGGCGAGGCAGCGTCCAAGCTGCGCGGCGAGTTGGGTGAGTCGCTGGCCACGGTGCAGAAGTTCGATGTTCCGCTGGAACAGGCCACCACGTCTTCGCTCGAAGCACTGCAAGCGTACAGCCTTGGCTACAAGGCTTATCGCGAAAAAGGCCCAGCCGCCGCCCTGCCTCACCATCAACGCGCCATCGCCCTCGACCCGAATTTTGCCATAGGGTACGCGGCAGTGGGCGGCGATTACAAGGACCTGGGTGAGCTAGGACGCGCCAGCGAATATTTCACCAAGGCTTTCCAGTTGCGGGAGCACGCCAGCGAGCGTGAAAAGCTGAGTATCGCCGCAGACTACTACCAGAATGTAACCGGGGAACTGGAGAAAGCAGCACAAACCTATCAGGAGTGGATTGCCAGCTACCCGCGACAGGCGGGTGCGCATCTTGGTCTCGGTAACTTGTACATGGAGCAGGGACAGTACGAGAAGGCAGCGCAGGAGTTTCGTGAAAGCCTCAGCCTCGCCCCGGATAGTGGCGGCCCATACACCAATCTCGCCAACAGCCTGCTTGCCTTGCAACGGTTGGACGAAGCACGGCAGATCATCCAGCAGGCGCAGGCGCGAAGGCTGGATAGCTTCATACTTCGTAATGCTCTCTACGCTCTGGCGTTCCTTCGGGAAGATTCTGCGGGCATGGCAGAACAGCAGCAGTGGTTTGCGGGCAAGCCCGAAGAGAACCAAGGTCTTTCGCTCGCCACTGACACCGAGGCATACGCGGGTCATCTGGGCAAAGCACACGAATTGACCAAGCGGTCGGTAGATTCCGCGATCCGCGCCGACAGCAAGGAAAATGGCGCGATCTGGCTGGAGAATGCGGCTTTGCGTGAAGCTGCCCTCGGCAACCTGAACGATGCCAAACAAACAGCGGCGGACGGATTAAAACTGGTTCCAACCAGTCAGGGCGTAGAGGTCGAAGCGGCGTTGGCCTATGCCATGGCGGGCGATGCGTCACAAGCTGAATCGCTGGCGCAAGACCTGAATAAGCGTTACCCGCTGGATACGCAGATGCAGTCGCTATGGCTGCCTACGATTCAGGCGCAACTGGCGCTTGATCGGAAGAATCCAGCTCTGGCCTTGACTACCTTGCAAGCCGCTCCTTCCATCGAACTTGGGCAAATTTTCTTCGTTACTAATCTCTCCTGCCTCTATCCCACCTACATTCGTGGCGAGGCGTATCTCGCCGCTGGGCAGGGCAAGGAAGCCGCCACCGAGTTCCAGAAGATTCTCGACCACAGCGGCATCGTGTGGAACTGCTGGACGGGAGCGTTGTCGCATCTGGGAGTGGCGCGTGCGAACTCGCTGCAAGCGAGAACTGCACAAGGCGCGGATGCCGATGCTGCCCGTGTAAGGGCACTCGCCGCCTACAAAGATTTCCTCACACTCTGGAAAGACGCTGATGCCGACATCCCCATCCTGAAAGGAGCCAAAGCCGAATACGCGAAGCTGCAATAGCTGCGAAGGCCACACTGACCATTCACAGTCGATAGTTGTTGTTATCAGGCGTTTACACAAGTTACCCGAAACGGCTCACCGCTGCCAGCGGTTACTTGTGTAATTGATTCCATGACAATGTCGGCTCCTTCAGCCGAGTAGAGTTGGTGGTGCTGAACCCAAGCAACAGGCTCGGGAGAAAGGAGCCGAACAGTGATCATTATAGGAGCAGATTTTCACCCCGAGTTTCAGCAAATTGCATTTGTGGACATGCAGACGGGAGAACTGCAGGAACGCCGCCTAAAACATCCTGCGGAAGCGGAGAGTTTTTATCGAGAACTGGCGGCCGGCGATGTTCCGGTGCGCGTAGGCATGGAGGCCAGTGGGCACGCTCGGTGGTTCGAGCGACTGCTGGCGGAGCTGGAGATCGAGCTGTGGATCGGCGATGCCGCCGAGATCCGGACCCGGCGAGTGCGAAAGCAGAAGACCGATCGGCAAGACGCGCGGCTGCTTCTGAAGCTGCTGTTGAAGGACGACTTTCCCAGGATCTGGGTGCCCAGCTGGGAGAATCGCGATCTGCGGCAACTACTCTGGCATCGTCACCGCATGGTCCAGGCCCGCACCCGGGTGATGAATCAGCTGCAAGCCGTGGCACTGAACGAAGGGTTGCGCTGTAAGAAGCGGTTATGGCGAACGGAACGGCAGCGGCTGGAATCGTTTCCCCTGGCTCGCTGGGCGGATCGGCGGCGGCGCCAATTGCTGGAGTTGCTGGATCGATTGAATCCGACGATCGCGGAGCTGAGCCAGGCCGTGGAGCAGGAAGTGCAAAAGTGCCCCGCAGCGCAACGACTCGCCACCCATCCCGGTGTCGGTCCGCTCACCGCACTGGGATTTGTGCTGATTATCGGCAAGGCAGAACGCTTTCAGTGTGGCAAACAGGTAGCCAGCTACCTAGGGTTGGTTCCGCTGGAAGACTCCAGCGGGGATCGACGGCGGCTGGGGCACATCACTAAGCAAGGCAGTTCGATGTTGCGCTTCTTGCTGGTGGAGGCGGCCCAGGTCACGGTGCGCAGTTTGCCGGAATGGCGGCGTCGATACCTTCACCTGATGATGAGACGCGGGCGGAAGATCGCTAAGGTGGCCATGGCGCGGCGACTGGCGGTTTGTCTGTACTGGATGCTGCGTCAGGGATGGGATTATGAGCAGTGGGTCAAGTTCGGTTCGCACGTGGGGCAGCCCGGAAATCGCCATGGTGTGCAATAGAACACCGAGCATATTGAGTGGGCACCCCGCTCCTCTTCCCTGAGCAGTTCGAACTGGTAATCATGATCGGAGCAACGATCGAAGAGATGCATGGGTCGGACCGAGTTTCCTGACCTGCAAGGATTACAAGGCGAGCCGTGTTGGTTGGGCCGGTGTTTTTTCCACTAGAGCGAAATGGCGCTTTCCTAAAAGCGGGCGGCGAAGTGCGCTCTAAAAGAACTTGACAACGCCGACATTGTCAGAGAGGCGATTTAATACCAACAATCAACCTGAGACTCTGCCCCGTCCAAATAACGATTGACAACATCGCAAACCGCGAACAGAATTCCGCCATCCGGCCCCGGTTTCCCCCGTTCTTGGGAAATTCCTCCCGAAAGGACGACCACATGCGCCGACTCAACCTTGCCGTTGTTGTTCTTACGCTGTTCATGCTGGCGTCAGCCAGTTTCGCGCAACAAGCTGCCACCTTCACCGTTCCTAACCTCATTCGCTACGGTGGAACACTGAAGAACCCTGAGGGAATGCCGCTGGCCTCGTCGACGGTGGGTGTGACCTTCGCCATCTACGCCCAGCAGGACGGCGGTGCGCCGATCTGGATGGAGACGCAGAACGTCACCACCGACGCCAACGGCAACTACAGCGTCCTATTAGGTACGACCGCCGCGACTGGCTTCCCCAGCGATCTGTTCTCGCAACAGGAGCAGCGCTGGCTGGGCGAGCAGGTACAGGGACAGGCCGAGCAGCCGCGCGTTCTGATGGTCAGTGTGCCATATGCGTTTAAGGCACATGATGCGGAGACGCTGGGCGGCAAGAGTGCTTCAGACTTTATGCCCGCTAACGGAGCAACGCCCGCGGCGAACAGCGGCAGCGCTCCGGCGGCGCCTTCCAGCGCGAATGTCTCGAACAGCCCGCCGGCCGCTGGCGGAGTCCGCAAGGGTGCTGCCAGTGACGGCCCGACTAACTTCAGCGGCTCGACCACCGACCAGATCGTCGCCGTCACGCAGAATGGAACGGGAGCGGGAGTGATTGCCTCCGCGCCGAGCCTGGGTATCCAAGGCATCGCGAACGCACCCAGCGGCACGGCTTATGGTGTGCAAGGCGTCGCTTACGGCACGGCTGGCGTTGGACTGATTGGCACCGCGACGTCCACCACTGGTTTCACCTACGGCTTGCGAGGAACTTCGAGCAGCACGTCAGGAACGGGTGTGCGCGGTATCGATAACGCCACCAGCGGTAGCACCGTCGGCATCAGCGGCTATGTCGCCAGTGCGACGGGCACGGCGGGCGTACTCAATAATGCTGCCGGCGGTAATATCCTCGTCGGCCAAAACAATGGTGCGACAAAACTCACCGTCGATGGCAACGGCGACGTGAGTGCGGCGGGCATTTATAACAGTGCCGCCACGTACCAGGTCGGCGGCAGCAATGTGCTAAGCATTGGCAGCGAAGCTGACAACAACCTCTTTCTCGGGGTAGGAGCAGGAAGCAACAACGTAGCCGGCTCGGGAATAGATAACACGTTCACCGGGGCCGATGCCGGCATCAACAACACGACTGGCGAATACAATACCTTCACCGGGGCCGGGGCCGGCTCCTCCAACAACGGCGGCTTCAACAACACCTTCACCGGATTCTTGGCCGGCAACTCCAACACGACCGGCTCCAACAACACCTTTTTCGGCTACAGCGCCGGCAACTTCATTGCTGCCGCGTACAATACCTTTGTTGGGAGTCAAGCCGGGGCCGGCACCAATAACCTCGTGACCGGATGCTGCAACACCTTCACCGGCTACAGCGCCGGGGCCGTTGTAACGACGGGCTATTACGACTCCTTCTACGGCAATAACGCCGGGTTGAGCAATACTACCGGGAATAACGACATCTTTATCGGCAACGCCGCCGGCACGAACAATACCACTGGCAACCACGACATTTATATCGGCAACCAGGGACCATCGTCGGGCACCGAGTCCACTACCATCCGCATTGGCGCCGGAGGCACACAGACGGCCACGTACATCGCCGGTATCTACGGTGAAACATCGTCGAGCGGCATTTCCGTTTTTGTTAACTCCAACGGCCAATTGGGGACAGCAACTTCCTCCCGCCGCTTCAAAGAACAGATCGCCGACATGGGCGATAGCACCGCCGCGCTGATGAAGCTGCGCCCGGTAACGTTCTTTTACAGGCCCGAAGACACCGAGGGCGACCGCACGCTGCAATATGGGCTGATTGCGGAAGAGGTCGCCGAGGTCTATCCCGAACTTGTGGCCTACGACAAAGACGGCCAGCCTTACACGGTGCGCTATCAGTACCTGGCGCCGATGCTGCTGAACGAATTGCAGAAGCAATATCATCGTGCGGAAGAGCAATCCAGGATCGTAGCCAGCCAGCAAGCGGAGATCAGGTCTCAGCAGCGGGAGATCGAGCAGTTGCGGCAAGAGCTGGAACTCGAAAACGCCGCCCTACAGGAGCGGGTGTCACGGCTGGAGAAACTGGCACGCGATCAAGTGCAGACCGTCGCGCAGAAATAGGCTGAGCGCCAGCTTACAGGAGGGTGACTATGGGAATTATCGCGTGGATCGTGGTGGGCTAATCGTAGGAACGAGGGCACCAATGTCCGGCAAGGCGTGAACTCGGCCCCTAGGGCGGTCAGCCGCGCCCGGTTACTGGTGAAATGGGGATATTACGCCAACTACGCGCTCGTCCTGGAGAGATTGTAATGAAGCACGGAGGGCAGCCCCCAGATGCTCAGCGCCTTAGGTTCCTCCGGACAGCGCGACGGTCTCGGATCGTGCAATAGATAACCTACCTGCGACCGAGAGCGACGCCTTAATCCCGAAGAAGGGCAGAGTCAGTTTGTATCCGCTGCCAACGAAGTAGCCAGGCTATTTGCCTTATAGCTCCCTATCCCAGTGGCCAGATCGTAGCCCGGCCCGGCTTGACACTCTCCACCACCTCCTGAAGTGATGTCGTTAAAATCAGCCAGATAACTGCTTGAATAGTAGATGGTGTACATGTCGGGATCGGCCTGGCTGAGCGTGTTCTTCCCTGTGCTCACACGCAGCGAGTTGACCAGCGTAAAAAACGCAGCCCAATCGGCGGTCGGCACGCTGTTCCCGCCCACCTCGACCCAACCACCTTCACTATAGGTGTCGTAGACCGGGACGCCTGTGGCGGGATTCGCGTCGGCAGAAATGTCGGGCACGCAGCGGTTGGTTGTGGAATATTGTGAGCACGCCGGATTTTGCCACGGCGGTTGCGGTTCGAACATGCTGATTCCGCCTCCGCCGTAGGCCGTTTCCATACCGTAGTCCAATTGCAGAGGGTTGCTCGGGGGCAGCACAGTAGACAAGGCCAGCGTCGTACCGCCCACAGCAACCACGC
>JASHXK010000332.1 GCA_030043575.1 Terriglobales bacterium | reverse complement strand
CTTCGACACTTCGAAGAAGCGTCCGCCGGTTTCTTTCGAAATCCGTTGCAGTACTTTCTTGCCATCCGGATGCTGCTGCTGTTGCGGATAGCCACCACCTCCGCCGCCCGGATACCCTCCGCCGCCTCCTGGATAGCGGCCCATGCCGCCCCAACCGCCGTGCCGGCCCATTCCCGGGCCCATACCCTGGTGTCCATACGCGTCCGGATCAGCATACAAAATCGAGTAAACCAGCGTGTTGGCGCGCTGTGCAGTTTCGATCGCGCGGTCCAAACTGACCTTGCTGGCGTTGTCGACGCCGTCGGTCAGCAGAATGATCGCTTTGCGGCCCTCCTGCTTGCGCATCACTTCGTCGGAGGCAAGGAAGATGGCGTCATACAATGTGGTACCACCGCCCATGCCATGATGGCCGCCGCCTCCGCCGCCCGGAGATCCGCCTCCGCCGCTGGAGCTGGCGTCATCGAAATGCGGCGTGCTGAGCTTATCCAGCGCGGCTTCCAGCTTGTCGCGCGAATTGGTCAGGTCCTGCAGCAGTTCAATTTCCCGATCGAAGTGGATGACGAAGGCTTTGTCCTTGTCGACGCGCATTACGTCATCAAGAAAGGCGTAGCTGGCGGTGCGCTCCTGATCGATCAGCCGCCGCTGGCTCATGCTGGTATCAACCAGCAAGCCGAGAGTGAGTGGCAGATCGGTGTCTTTCGCGAAGTAACGGATGGTCTGCGGATGACCGTCCTGCTCCAGCTTGAAGTCGTCTTTGGTCAGGTTGTTGACGATCTGGCCGTGCTTGTCGCGGACCGTGGCCAGCACATTGACGACTTTTACCTCCGACGAAAACGTTGGAGGCGGGGTCTGCTGCTGGCTGGGTGCCGGGGTCTGCTGCTGCCCGGGCAGAAAAGGGCCGGCCACGAGAACAAAGACTGCAGCCCTTAACCAGCGCTGGGCGAAAGCGGGCACGACTCTGCTTGCGATGACGGGGATCTGATGATTGGGCACGGGGATCCTACGCTGACGTCAAGCGTATCAGCAACAGGAACCCTGCGAATACCGCGAAGTTGCCGAACTTGGCCGCGACGAAACTTTTGGAACTTTTGCCGAGAAAACAGGAATTGCGGTCTCCGGTCCGACTGCCTCCCGTCCCGACCCGGTAAGCCGTAGCTTTAGTCTCGCCTATCGGCGGATTTGTGTGTACTCTGTACCATTCCGTTCACCTCAACGTTTCCGTGCCACGCAGAGAGGAATCACAAGATGATCATCCGTGGGAATCGAATTGCCGCATCCATAGCCGCCTGCCTCGTGCTCACGGCTGTCGCATCTGGCCAAACCCAGTCGCCGCAACAGCTGGCCTGGAGCATTCTGCAAGGCGGCGCCAGTAATTCCAACGTCCAGCAGCGAATTACCGCTGTTACCGCGCTGGCCGTCGTCACTGCCGATCCCAAAGCCGTCACCATGGCTGAGCAGGCGCTGCAGGACTCAAACTCCCAGGTGCGTTCCGCTGCCGCCACCACGCTGGGAGTGTTGAAGTCACCCAGTTCTATTCCTTCGCTGGAGCAGGCGTTGAAGGACACCGATCCTGCCGTCATCATGTCCGCAGCCAATGCGCTGGTGCAAATGAACAACGAAGATGGGTACAACACCTACTACGCGGTGGCTACCGGGCAGTTGAAAGGCGGCCAGGGACTGGTCGGCTCCGAACAGCAGCAACTGAACACTCTGATGCACAATCCCAAAGATCTGGCCGAGACCGCATTCGAGCAGGGAATCGGCTTTGTTCCCTTCGGCGGTATCGGCTTCGGCGCCTTCAAAGCCATTCATGACAGCGGACAGAACGCCATCGTAGTGAAGGCAACTGCTTACAAGATGCTGGCCAAAGATCCTGATCCGCAGTCGCAGAAGGCATTGATCGACGCTACCGCCGATCCGCAGTGGGAGATTCGCGCGGCCGCGTACGACGCTCTGGCGAAGCGAGGCAACAAGGCGGTGTTGTCGCAAATCTCGAATGGGCTTACCGATCAGCAGCAGCAGGTGAAGTACGCCGCAGCCGCAACTGTGGCGCAACTCTCGGCACTGCGATAGGCAAAGCGGCTCTTAGCTTTTGGCCATCAGCTCTCAGCAAATTAGCCTGTCTGTGCTGCTCCCCCTTGCTACGAGCTAAAGGCTAAGAGCTAAGAGCCACCGACCAGGTGATCTCGCAAGTCCGCGTAGAAGCCTCCCACAGCTACAATGAATTGTTATGATTCGATCGATCGTGTTTCCGCGGCGGATGGGGAAATCTCTGGACGAATTGCAGCCGGCTCTCGAACTCTTTCGGGCGCTGGGGTTCGCGCCGGGCAATGAGTGGCATGAACGCGGGAGTCACGGCCTCGAGATGCTAGCGCCCAGCGGCGGAATCGAGTTCATCGCAGCCGCCGACGCTCCCAGCGTTGATGCGATGGTCGAAGTTAGCGATGCCGATGCAGCCTGGGCTATCGCGAACAAGCTGAACCTCAAAGTACAGAAGGAGATCGGCGATACGCCGTATGGTGCTCGACTGTTTGAAGTCGAAATCAGTGGCCTGCGAGTCGGATTTCTGGCATACGCGAAGAGGCCGGGCGACCGCCACGGTTTGGAAGGGAAGCTCGATGGGCGCGGCAAACGCTTTGCCCTGGTGGTCAGCCGCTTCAACTCTTTTATTACGGAACGCCTGCTGGACGGGGCACTGCAGGCACTCCGACAATGTGGGACCGACGAATCCGACATAACCGTTGCCCATGTCCCGGGCGCCTTCGAGATTCCATCCGCCGCCCGTCAGCTTGCCGAAACCAGAAAATACGATGCCATCATCTGCCTCGGTTGCCTGCTTCGCGGTGACACGCTGCACTACGAGGTGATTGCCAACGAGGTCACGCGGGGGGTCGGACAGTCGGCCCAGGAAACGGGAGTGGCGCATGCGTTCGGTGTTCTCACTTGCGACACGCTGCAGCAAGCGATCGATCGCGCCGGGCTAAAAGCCGGTAACAAAGGATTCGAAGCGGGGCTCACAGCCGTGGAAATGGCCGGTCTGCGCGGATTGGTTGCAAGCTCGTCTGCGAAATCAACGGACGGCTCGCGATGAGCAAGTCGGGCACTCGGCGCAAGTCGCGCGAACTGGCGTTGCAGATGCTCTTCCAACTGGATATGGGACGCCAGGAGCCGGAAGATGTCCGTCGAACCTTCTGGAGTGAGCGCAAAGATCTCGACGACAAGGTCCGCAGCTTCGCCGATACGCTCTTCAACATCGCTTGTGAGCGGCAACAGGAAATCAGCGAGCTCATCGAGCGCAATGCCGAGCACTGGCGCATGGACCGCATGGCCGCCGTGGATCGCAACCTGTTACGCGCAGGCGTGGCTGAGTTTCTAGGTTATCCCAAAACTCCTCCCGCCGTGATCATCAACGAAGCGCTGGAAATCGCGCGGCGATTCTCCACGCCCGAGTCCGTGCAGTTCATCAATGGAGTGCTGGACAGCGTCGCCCGCGAACTGGGCGAGAAGAAATGACCGTATTCATAGCTGCGGCCGGCGCTGCTTCTTCAGAGTAATTTCCGAACCGCCGTGCGAATAGGTGACTTCGTCCATGAGTCCACGCATCAGAAAGATGCCGCGACCGTGGTTGGTCAGATTGATGCCGTCATCGCTGACGTCAGCTACCGCGGCGGTTTCAAATCCTTCACCCGGGTCCTTGATGACGATGGTGATTGCCTCGGCGTCGACCTCAACTGAGCAGCGAACAACCTGACTTGGATCGTTCTTGCAGCCGTGAAGTACGGCATTGACCAGAGCTTCCTGCAGCGCCACCAGGGTGTCGATCGCTTCCTCGCCGGCGACGCCTTGCTCTTCCAGGAAATCCATGATGCGGTCGCGGGCCGCCGCCACGGCCGTGGAATCACCGGTGAGCACAAGCTCCAGGACCGAAGCTCGCGACTCCACGGTTTGCCCGGCGTCGTGCAATCTGTCTCCTACGCGGACATGGCGCGTTCATCACAGCAGGCCAGCTCGAACCCAGCGCCATCGTCGAATTGCAAGACGGACTCCAGCTTGGTCAACGCCATCAGCCGGCGCACCCACGGCGACGGATTGGCCACGATGAAAACGCCGTCGTTCTCCAGTGCCCGGCAATGCAGATCGACCAGCAGCCCGAGGCCGGCTGCGTCGATAGCGTGAACCTGCCGGAGATCGACCACCATGCTTCGCTCCGGACGCGACGACGCCAGACAACGCAACGTTTCGGCTTCCACTCCCAACACAATCCTCCCCGAACAACAGAGCGTCGCAACCGGCGGCACGCTTCGAATCTCAACTCTCAACATAACGCTCCCTGTGAATCTCCCCCTACGCTTGAGTACGTTCGTCCCTGATGAATTGTTTCGAGGCAAGTTGTTGTTGGTTCTTCCAGTATCGCTGAGCTTCATTGCAAAATGATGAATAGGACGTTGAATGATATGGTGCACTCCTTCTCTCGGCGCAAGTAAGTCCTTTCGCTACCGGCGGATTGCACTCACGTATGTCTGGCAAACGCTGTGCGAATCTTACTTCGTTGGACTTTGGCAATTGCGATTGCGGTGCAGCTAAGGTGATGGTTCTGTCACAGAATGCAGTTAGAACGATGCGAACCGCACGCAGCTGGCGTTTGGAAAGCGAATCTGCTCGAGGGTAGAGGCTCGAAGCTTGGAGCTGGTTGGTAGTAGCTTCTTGCTTCTTGCCGCTATCCCATTCGCCGCGCGGTGAGAAACAGCAACGCCAGGCCGAGGACGAGCACCGTGCCTTCGATGCGCGTGGACCATTGATGCAGGCGGTTGAACTCGACGCGACGGGCGTCGTCGTGCGGCACGTTATCGATCACCACCATTTGGCGCTTGAGGTCTTCCATCCTGGCAGCCACGCCGAAGACGCTAACCAGCGTCAGGAGGATCATCAGATAGACGAGGATGTGCCGCGGAGCAAGGGGTTGCGCCGCACCGTTGACGACGCGCGAGTCGATCATGGAAGCGATGGCGAAGACCACGCCGCAGGCGATACCCATCCAATGCAACGCGCCCAGGGTGCGGCTGACGACGTTACCGGCCAGCTGGCGCGTGGGCAAAACTGCGGGGTTGAACAGGGCGGGCGCCATGACGAAGGCGAAGAAAATCAGACCGCCGATCCAGACTACGAGCGACAACAGCATGAGAAATCGCAAGAGGGACATGAGAACCTCGACATGGTGAAGAAATGGCTGGAATACAAGCGCTGTTTTCGATGTGATTCTAATGCTCCGTTAGCGTTCTTGACGTATCTATTTCGTGGGCACATCGCAGAGGGTCGATATGAATCTCTCGAGCAAGGGAATAAAGGATGAGGTGCGGCTGCAGCGGTGACGGAATTCTTCTCGCGCTATTGGGCATCTCGGTTAGCTAATGTCCCATCGGAGATGAGAAAGCGGCCATTTCGATTTCAATAGCGAGGGAAGGACATTATGATGCGGAGATTATTCTTACTGATCAGCACATTGTTATTGTGCGGATGCTGGGCGGTGGCACAGGCTGGGGCGGGCGCTGGGGCCGGCCATAGCGGCACGGGGACGGGACAAAGCTCGACGGGAACGCAGAGCACACCGCAGAGCACGGCTCCGGGCGCGGGCCAGCAGAACAACATGCCGGGAGCCAACTCGCAGATGCCGGGGGCGAACACGAATATGCCAGGCGCAACCACCAATACTCCCGGAGCGACGACGAACACGCCCAACGCAGCTCCGAGCGAGCCAGGTACGACCACGGTGACACCCAATTCACCGCCGAGTACGCCGGAAAATTCTCCCAATCCGAGCGCATCGCCTAACACGCCGAGCACGATGCCGAATTCTCCAACCGCGAGCCCAGATACGACAACCACACCGCCTCCGAACGGCGGGACCGGATCGGCAACTTCTCCTCAAGGCGGATCGACGGGAGCGCCGCCACAACAGTAAACCCGATCACAGCAACAGAGAAGAAAGGGAGCCGGCAACGGTTCCCTTTTTTGTTGGTAACGAGAGTCGCAGCGTGGT
>JASHXK010000331.1 GCA_030043575.1 Terriglobales bacterium | reverse complement strand
TGGGCGCCTATGGCTGGTATGCTCACAAACCGCGCCTGCCTCGATATCTTCTGGTCGCTGCACTGTATGCATTGGGATTAATGGCCAAGCCGCAAGTCATCACCTTGCCATTTGTCCTGTTGCTGTGGGATTACTGGCCACTCCAGCGGATGGATCAGCTCGCGGCAGGTTCAGCGGCGATACCGGGCGGGCCGCTTATTCCGGCGAAGCCATTCTCATGGCTCGTGCTGGAGAAGCTTCCGCTGCTGGCGCTTTCCGTGGCCAGTGCTGTCGTCACCATTCGCGCACAATATGAATCCGGCGCCATGAGCGGCCCACATTGGCAGCCCTTCCCGCTGCGCATCCAGAACGCCATCCTTGCCTATGCACGCTACCTGGGCAACGCAATCTGGCCTTCGCATTTGACTTTGATCTATCCCCATCCCGGAAGTTCCATCCGGCTGTGGCAGGTCTTGACTTCGCTTCTCTTGCTGCTGGCCATTACGGCTTTGATGATCGCATCACGGCATCGTCATCGTTACCTCCTGGTTGGCTGGTTGTGGTTCCTGGGAACCATGGTTCCCATGATCGGCCTGGTGCAGGTGGGCCGCCAGGCGATGGCAGACCGTTACGCCTATCTTCCCTTCGTCGGCATATTCATCATGGTCTGCTGGGGTATGGCGCAGTTCTTCGAAGAAAAGCGCCTGCCGGCGAAACTACTTACACTCGCAAGTGCGCTCATCGTTCTTGTTTTGTGCGTCACAACCCGGCACCAGATCGGGTACTGGGCCGACAACGTGATCCTCTGGACGCACACCATTCAAGTGACGCCGCCGAACTATGTCGCCGAGGACAATCTGGGCGGCGCGCTACTGATTCGCCATCGCTTGGAAGATGCCATCCTACACTTCCGCGCCGCGGCGGCGATCCATCCCGTCGATCCCATCAGCGCCTTCAATATTGGCTATTACGAGCACCAGCACGGCGATCTCGCTGGCGCCATCGAAATGTATAAGAAGGCGATCATCCTCACTACCAGTCAGTCGGTGAAAGCCCAATCTTACGACAATATGGGGCGTGCCTATCGCGCGCTGGGCGAGGCCGATCAGGCGCGGGAATGCTTCGAACAGGCGCAGAAACTGCAAGGGCCATGAACTCGGCTGTCACAAAACCCGACGAGCAGCTTCAATCGCAGCCGGTACCAGCTTCGCCCTCATCGCTGCCACAGAATCTCGCGTTCAGCCTGATCCTCGTCATCGTTACCTTGGTGCTGTATCTGCGCGTCAACCACTTCCCCTTCGTCAACTACGACGACACGCTCTACGTGACGCAGAATACCGTCGTTCAGGACGGTGTAACTTGGAACACAATCCGCTGGAGCTTCACCACCTATCGCGTGGGCACGTGGCATCCTGTGACGTGGCTCTCACACGCACTGGATTGTCAGCTGTTCGATCTGGATCCCGCCGGCCCGCACGATGTGAATTTGCTGTTGCATATTCTGAATGTCTTGCTGCTGTTCTGGGTCTTGCAGAGAGCCACCGGCTTCAGTGGCCGCAGCTTCATGGCGGCGGCACTGTTTGCGCTGCATCCCATCAACGTCGAGTCAGTCGTGTGGATCGCCGAGCGCAAGAACTTACTCAGCATGCTGTTTTTTCTGCTCGCGCTCGGGGCATACGGATGGTGGGTCGCGGATCGCAAACCCGGCCGATACGTCATCGTTGCTGGGTTGTTCGCGCTCGGCCTGATGGCCAAGCCGCAAGTCATTACGTTTCCTTTTGTGCTGCTGTTGTGGGACTACTGGCCGCTGAAACGGAACGCTCTTCGCTGTTCGCCATTCGCTCTTCGCCAGAATCGCTCAGGTGAAATTTCTGGCGAAAAGCGAATAGCGAACGGCGAAAGGCGAGGGTTGGGCGAATGGCGACAGTTGGTGCTGGAGAAACTTCCGCTCTTCGCACTGTCGGGAATCAGCGCCTTCCTGACCATGAGCGCGCAGCGCGCCGACGGCAACAAAATCCCATATCCGTTTGGCCTGCGGATGGAGTTCGCGCTGGTTTCCTACGTGCAGTACATCGGCAAAGCCTTGTGGCCGGCACAGTTGTCGGCGTTCTATCCGCATCCCGGCTTCGTGCCACTGTGGCAAGCAGTTGCAGCGTTATTGTTCCTGGCGCTGGTAACGGGTGCAACCATCGCCTTGCGGCGCAGTCGTCCATATTTGTTAGTGGGCTGGTTGTTTTTCTTGGGAACGCTTGTTCCGATGCTTGGCTTTGCGGGCGTTGGCTACCAGGGCAAGCAGGGCATCGCCGATCGCTACGCCTACCTGCCATTCATCGGGCTGTTCATTATGATCTGTTGGGCGCTCGCCGATTGGGCTGCGCAGAAGCATCTCCCGACAATAGTGCTCCCCGCCGTGAGTGCTGGAATCCTACTGGTCCTCGGCATCGCTGCCTACCGCCAGCTCGGCTACTGGCGTGACAACGTCACGCTATGGTCGCACGCGCTGGCAATCACCGACGGGAACTTTCTCGCCGAGAACAATCTGGGCAAGGCGCTGCTGGCCGACGGACGAAACGAAGAAGGCATCACGCATTTCTACAAAGCCGTCGCGATCTATCCGGATGATCCAGTTGGCAACATGAATCTCGGTGTCTACGAGCAAAAGCGTGCAAACTTCTTCGCTGCAATCGAGCGTTACAAGAAGACGGTCAGCTTCACCCGCGACCCGGAGCTGAAGGCCGCGGCTTACAGCAATATGGCCGCCTGCTATCGTCAGCTTGGCGATGCTGTAGCAGCACAGCAAAGCCAGGATGAAGCCGCGAGGCTGCAGCGGTGAGCCGGGGTGAGGTGTGATGCGACGCAGTTCTCTCATTTGACCTTGGCTAAGTCCGAGCGATCAGCCCGGCCGGAGAGTGTTAAGCAGGGGGTGGAGCACGCCCTCAGGCGTGCATTAGAGTGTGACGACAGGGTTGGCGCTTCAGCGCCTGCGGTAAGGTTGCATTACCTCAGCGGCTAAGGCCGGTTTACCCGAACTTGACTGCACCGCTCAAGCTGTGCTCCGCCCTTGCCTGATCCTCAGCGTCCGAAGGACACTGCTCGGTTAGAGGAATGCTTGACGTCGACGGACCTAAATCCTGACCAGAAGGCGCACGCTCCCACAAAGCGCCCGCTCGCCTTACCGCTGGCGCAGCGGATTCTGCTCGGCTTCGTCCTGGCCGTCGCCGTCATCGCTGTCTACTATCCCGTCCACTGGCAGCCTTTCGCCAATTACGACGACGCCGACTACGTCTTTGACAACTTCCACGTGAAAGCCGGCTTGACCTGGGCGACCCTCCAGTGGGCGATGACCACGCGTGACGCGGCCAATTGGCATCCTGTGACCTGGATGTCGCATGCGCTCGACACACAGATCTTCGGCTTGAATCCCACCGGTCCGCACGATGTGAATGTTCTGCTGCACATCGCAAATGCGCTCCTGCTCTTCTGGGTACTGCAGCGCGCGACCGGCCTGGTCGGCCGCAGCTGGATGGTCGCTGCATTGTTCGCGCTTCATCCTATCAACGTCGAATCGGTCGCCTGGATCGCCGAGCGCAAGAATCTGCTCAGCATGTTCTTTTTTCTGCTCACACTTGCCGCGTATCGCTGGTACACGGAGCGGCCGCACGGGAGTCGTTACCTTATCGTCGCGGCTCTGTTTGCTTTGGGGCTGATGTCAAAGCCGCAGGTAATCACGCTGCCGTTCGTCCTGCTCCTTTGGGATTTCTGGCCGCTGAGAAGACTCGCTTATCGCCATTCGCTATTCGCTATTCGCCGGAGGCACGCCTCGGGCAGGTCCGCCGAAACCCAACTTGCGAGGAGCGAAAAGGGACCTTCTGGCGAAGAGCGGAAGGCGAAGAGCGAAGACCGAGAACCGAATGGCGAATGGCAATGGTTACTCGTGGAGAAAGTTCCGCTGCTGGGTTTGGCCGTCGCAAGCGCCGTGCTCACGGTGCGCGCACAAGCGGCAGGAGGCGCCACCAGTAGCTATGGGTTCGTTCTGCGGCTGGAGAACGCGCTCGTCTCGTATGTGCAATACCTCGAGAAAGCAATTTGGCCGTCACGGCTGGCGGTGTTCTATCCATATCCAGGCAAGCCCTACCCATTCTTTCAAGTTTTTGGCGCGTTGCTCGTGCTCGCGGCAATCACGGTCGGGGTTTTCCTCGCCCGTCGTCGCCGCTACCTTGCGGTGGGATGGCTGTGGTTCCTGGGAACGCTGGTCCCGATGATCGGCGTGGTCCAGGTCGGCACGCAGGCGATGGCCGACCGCTACGCGTATCTGCCATTCGTCGGACTCTTCATCATGGTATGTTGGCTGGCTGCCGACGTCGCCGCAGAGATGCACATCACTCCGGTGTTGTTGCGTGGGACAGGCGTGCTTGTATTGTTCGTGCTGGCTATTGTGGCCCATCGGCAGGTCGGATACTGGAACGATCACATCACGCTGTGGACGCATGTGCTTGAGGTCACTCACAACAACTGGCTCGCCGAGAACAATCTGGGAACCGCGCTGCTGAAAATGGGCCGGCCGGAAGAGGCCATCCTGCATTTCCGCGCTGCCGCTGCGCTCTATTCCGAGGATCCCAACACGATTCTGAACATCGGGACCTATGACCAAATGCACGGTAACATCGCCGCGGCGATTGCGGACTACAAGAAGGCGGCGGAGATGGCGCGCAATCCGAGGACCAAGGGTCGCGCCTATAACAACCTTGGCTACGCCTACCAAGACGCTGGAAATCTCGCCCAGGCTCGCGCCAGTTTGCAGCTGGCTGTGCAGGCCGATCCGGAGTTTGTTGGCGCCTGGATTAGCCTCGGCTTGATGGCGCAAAAGATGGGCGATCTGCCATCGGCGATCAAAGCCTATCAGCAGGCACTGCAGATCCATCCTTCCGATTTTGGCTATTTGCTGCTGGCGTCAGCACTGGAGCAGAGCGGCGAAAGAGACCAGGCGAACGCCGCGCGACAGAAGGCCGCGCTAATTTCTGACAATATTCTGGGTGCGCAGCACTACGCAGACAAACTTCTGAACCACTGACATCCGTTGTCTCGGTTGTCGCACAGCCAACGCGCCTGACCTGGAGCTGTTTGTGAAGCACGTCACAACTTTCCAGCCCGTGGCTCGCATATAATCGCGCTCTCAGGGGGATCGATGAGTCCGGTAGAGTTGAGTCCTATGCCGGTGACCGAGTCGCGTGCCAACCAGCAGCGCTTTACAGGGCTGAAGAACTTTTTCGTTGCACGCAAGCTGGCATTGGGACTAAGTCTTGCTCTGCTGATCGCCACCATGGCGCTCTACTATCCCGTCATTCATCATCCCTTCGCCAACATCGACGACACGGGCTACGTCTCCGAAAACCTGCACGTGCAGGACGGCGTGACGTGGCCAACGATCCGGTGGGCGCTGGTGAGCTTCGACGACCACAACTGGCACCCGATGACCTGGATCTCGCATTCGATCGACTGCCAGATATTCGGCATCGACCCCGCCGGGCATCACATCATGAATGCGCTGTGGCATTCCCTCGACGTGGTGGTGCTGTTCTGGGTGTTGCTGCTGGCGACAGGCTGCATCGGCCGCAGCCTCATGGTCGCGGCGCTGTTTGCCTTTCATCCCATCAACGTTGAGTCCGTCGCGTGGATGGCCGAACGCAAAACCCTGCTGGGCACATTTTTCTTCCTGCTCGCCATCGGGGCATATCACTGGTATGCGCGCCGGCCCGGCATCTGGCGCTATATCGTGGTCGCCGGGCTCTTCGCGCTGGGATTGATGTCCAAGCCGCAGATCATCATGCTTCCGTTTGTGCTGCTGTTGTGGGATTACTGGCCTCTGC
>JASHXK010000330.1 GCA_030043575.1 Terriglobales bacterium | reverse complement strand
GTCCGCGCCAACAAACTGCAAAAGCTCTCATCTGAATACAGGGATCAGTTGCAGGCAAAGCGGTCTTCGGCGGCATTGCTCAAGCTAGCTGACTGTCTTTTTCGGAGGCCGATGCTAACGGTAGAGGGTGCAATGTTAATTCTCCAGCATTCGCAGCCATCGGCACAACACAATATTGATAGATTAGTGGATGAAGGGATTCTAAGGGAGATAACCGGCAGGTTGCGGGGGAGAATCTATCTTGCTGATCGGATAATGGCAATCGTGGAAGATGAAGAGGTGCAACAACTACCGCTTAAGTTTGACCGCCCCAACGCTTCTTCGCGGCGCGCTTAGCAATTTGGTGTCGTCTCGTCGCGCTCAGTGTTTCGGCTCTCGCCTTGCCGCCCTTCTTACCGCCCTTGCTGCCCATGGCTACAAAGTGGGGATCGCGGGTATCGTGGTCGAGCGGGGTGCCGTCCATGTGCTCGCCGATGGCCTTTTCCACCACCTCGCGGGCAATCTGCATGAAGTCACGCTTCGTGCTTGAGCGTTTCGCCATGACCGCACCATGCCATAATTCGGGAGCGGACGCAAGCGGACGCAATTTCAAATTGAGCCACTACCGGGCAATAGGCTTCGTTGCCGTGATGGGGGTTCGTTCTGTTATCTTTGCAGCTTCAGTTCCATCGAGGGTAGTGAATGTCCCAAGCCCAACCCATTGCCGATATGCGTCCGGAACCCAGCAAGATGTATCGCTGGATTGTGCTGATCTTTGTCAGCCTGGCGATGTTCGGCAACTACTACTTCTATGACGCCTTGGAGCCGTTGGCGAAGCTGTTACAGGAACAGCTTCACTTCACCGATCAGAACATCGGACTGCTGAACTCGTTTTACTCGATTGCGCCGATTGCGACGGTGCTGATCGGCGGCATTCTCATCGATCGCATTGGCACACGCAAAGGCATGTTGCTGTTCGGAGTGGTGTGTCTCATCGGGTCGCTCATTACGGCATTCGGGACGAAATTTCCCATGATGGCCACGGGCCGACTGGTTTTCGGCATGGGCGCTGAGTCGCTAATTGTCGGCATCACGACCGCGGTGGCGAAGTGGTTCAAGGGCAAGGAGTTGAGTTTTGCGCTCGGCATCAACCTGATGATTGCGCGCGGCGGCACGTGGCTGGCGCAAAACTCTCCGAGTTGGGCCAAGGGCGCTTACGATAATTGGCAAACGCCGTGGCTGATCGGTGTAGGCTTCGTCACGCTGTGCGTGATTGGGCCAATTGCGTATTGGATCCTGGAGGTGCGCGCCGAGCGGACGTCCTCGCTCGGCCAAGCCGGAGAATCAGACAAGATTGTCTTGGGGGACATCAAGGCCTTCAATCTTTCTTATTGGTACATCGTCGGACTGTGCGTGGTGTTTTACTCTGCGATCTTCCCATTCGAGACGTTCGCGGTGAAGTATTTTGTCGACGCGAAGGGGACCTCGCTGCAGCTCGGGGGATTCATGCTCAGCGTGCTGACGATTTTTACCATCATCGGCACGCCCATCATTGGACTGTTCTCGGATAAGGTCGGCCGCCGCGCGACGATTATGCTGCTTGGGACCCTGCTGCTCATCCCTGTCTTTTTGATGATGGCCTACACCAACATCACCCTCTATGTGCCGATGGCGATGCTGGGCTTCGCTTTCACTCTGGTGCCGGCAATCATCTGGCCCTCGGTCGCGTATCTGGTGCCGCAGAGGACGCTGGGCACCGCGCTGGGATTGATGACCATGATCCAAAACATGGGTATGGCCGGAATGAATTGGGTGCTGGGTAAGTCAAACGATGTTGCCGGAGCCAGCGCGACGAACCCCGCCGGTTACTTGCCGATGCTGAAGATTCTGACGGCGCTGGGATTCATCGGCTTTGTGCTCGCCTTCCTGCTGCGTCAGCGCGAGACCGGGCCACATGGCCACGGGCTGGAGACTATCACCGCGAGCTCGCACGCGTGATGCTGGCCGGTCGCCCGTAGTTGTTAGGCAGCACGTTGGTAACTTTCGCGATGCGCTGCTTTTCGCGGTCGCTTTTCCCATTTTGGAAAAGCGCGCAATCTTTACTCGCTTACCTCTACCTTTTTACCTATTGCACCAAAGTACAATTTAATAGCGACCGTTTTGGTCGTATATTCGGCCAAGAGATGCTGAAGCTCACTAAAAAAGCCGACTACGGGCTGATCGCGATGCGGCACCTGGCGCAGCATGATGGCTCGGGTGCGTGCAGCGCGAAGGATCTGGCCGACATCTACGGCATACCGCAGGAGGCGCTGGCGAAGATCCTGCAGCGGCTGACGAAGGCCGGTTTGCTGCTTTCGCAATACGGCACGCACGGCGGCTACACGCTGGCGCGCGATCCGCGCACGATCACGGCCTTCGAGGTAATCCGCGCGATTGACGGCCCGTTGTTCATGACGTCGTGCAGCGCTGCCGTGCGCGGCTGCGGGCAAAGCGCGCGCTGCACGGTACGCGAGCCGCTGCGCAAAGTGAGCCGCAGCATCGAAGAGGTTCTCGACCGGCTGACGCTTTGGGAGATGACCGACCCGGAGCACGCTCCCGCACCGCAATTTGTGAACCTGGGATGGACGTCGCAGTTATAGGAGTTCGGACCGATGAGCACGAACGCAATGGCAGGTAACGGCAAGAGCGACGTGAAGCTGCCGATTTACATGGACAATCACGCCACAACGCGCACCGATCCGCGCGTGCTGGAAGCGATGTTCCCATACTTCAGCGAGACCTACGGCAACGCGGCCAGCCGCAATCACGAGTTCGGCTGGGTGGCCGAGCACGCGGTGGAGCAGGCCCGGGCGCAGATCGCCAGGCTGATCAGCGCGAGCTCGAAGGAGATCATCTTTACCTCCGGCGCAACCGAGAGCGACAACCTGGCCATCAAGGGCGTCGCCGAGATGTATCGCGAAAAGGGCAACCACATTATCACGCAGGCGACCGAACACAAGGCAGTGCTCGACAGCTGCAAGCGGCTGGAGAAACAGGGCTTTCGCGTGACCTGGCTGCCGGTGCAGAAGGACGGCCGCATCGATCTCGATGACCTGAAGCGCGCCATGGACGACAAGACGATTCTCGTGACCATCATGGCGGCGAACAACGAGGTCGGCGTGCTACAGCCGATTCGCGAGATCGGCGCGCTGTGTCACGAGCGTGGCGTGCTGTTTCACAGCGATGCGGTGCAGGCCGTCGTCAAGGTGCCGTTTAATGTGATTCAAGACAACGTCGATATCGCGTCGATCTCGGCGCACAAACTTTATGGACCGAAAGGCGTCGGCGCCCTGTATGTGCGGCGCAAGAATCCGCGCGTGCAACTGGTGGCGCAGATCGACGGCGGCGGACACGAGCGCGGCATGCGATCGGGAACGCTCAATGTTCCGGGGATTGTCGGGCTCGGCAAGGCGTGCGAAATCGCCGGTGCGGAGATGACAGAGGAAGCGACGAGGCTGGCCGCGCTGCGCGAGCGTCTGAAGACCGCGATCATGAGCCAGCTCGACGAGGTATACATCAACGGCTCGATGGAACACCGGTTGCCGGGAAATTTGAACTTGAGTTTTGCATATGTCGAAGGTGAGTCGCTTCTGATGGGCATCAACGACGTTGCGGTGTCGAGCGGATCGGCGTGCACGTCGGCAACGCTGGAGCCGTCGTATGTGCTGAAGGCGCTGGGTGCGGGCGACGATCTGGCGCATAGCTCGATTCGCTTTGGCATTGGGCGCTTCAATACCGAGGCGGAAGTGGATTACGTGGCCAAGCGCGTCGTCGATACGGTGAACCGCCTGCGTGAGCTCTCGCCGCTGTACGAGATGGCGAAGGAAGGCGTGGATTTGAAGAAGGTGCAATGGGCCGCGGAGCCGACGCATTAGGCAGTGCGGCGCTTTCGCGCCGCATCAGGATCGAAGCCGGATGGAGCGGCGCTTTAACGCCGCGTTAGAGCAGGTGCGAGTAGTGCAGCGCTTTAGCGCTGCGTTAGAGCAGGTTCGGGTAGAGCGGACCTTCAGGTCCGCGTCACCGCCGCATCTGGAAATTGAGCCGGCTTTAGCTGGCGACATTCACGCCGCGCAGGTTGAGTCCTTGACGTAAGGCGCGAACGCCGACGCCCAAGCGCCACGGGCGCGAAATAAGAAAGCCCAGCGCTTCAGCGCTGGGAAGGGCGGTAAGGAAATCGCGAGTCCCTTCGGGGACGGCACATGGAAAGCCGGCCTTCAGGCCAGCGCCAGGGAGCAGGAAGATGTCCTACAGCGACAAAGTTCTCGATCACTACAGCAACCCACGCAACGTGGGATCGCTCGACAAGAACAGCCCCGAGGTCGGCACCGGCCTGGTGGGCGCGCCCGAGTGCGGCGATGTGATGAAGCTGCAAATCAAGGTCAACCCCGAGACCAACGTCATCGAAGACGCCAAGTTCAAGACCTTCGGCTGAGGCTCGGCGATCGCGTCTTCATCGCTGGCAACGGAGTGGGTGAAAGGCAAGAGTGTTGACGAAGCACTCACGATCCGCAACACCGACATCGTGAAGGAGCTGGCGCTGCCGCCGGTGAAGATTCACTGCTCTGTGCTGGCGGAGGACGCCATTCGCGCCGCCATCGGCGACTGGAAGAAGAAGAACGCTGCGGCGCCCGTAGCATCGGATGCGACAACAGGATCGACAGCAAAGCACGCATGATCGGGATTCGTGTCATGGCACGTCTTAAAGTGAGGATTTGGGCTCGAGTGTTTTGTATCAGGGCACGACTTCAGTCGTGCCGAGGACGCAATCATTCCTTTGTCATCCCGAGCGAGCTTTAGCTCGCGAGGGATCTGCTTTTCATTCATAGATCTAGAGTGAGATCGCAAATTATGACTACGGCCAAGATCGAAAATCCTCCCGTTGCTTCGCCGAAACCCTCCGGGGGCATCGACATCACGGAAAAGGCGCTGGCGCGCGTTCGTGCGGCAATGGCGAAGGAAAACATCTCGCCGGCCGAAGGCGGCTTGCGGCTGGGCGTGCAGGGAGGTGGCTGTTCAGGGTTGAGTTACGTCATTCGCTTCGAGGACGGACCGGCGGAACGCGATCGTATCTTCCAGTTCAGCGATGTACGCGTCTTTGTCGATCCCAAGTCGTTCATCTATCTGCACGGCATGGTGCTCGACTACGAAGAGACGCTGATACGGCAAGGATTCGTCTTCAACAATCCGAATGCGCAAAAGTCGTGCGGCTGCGGAAGCTCGTTCTCATGATGAACCACAGAGGCACAGAGACACAGAGGAGCTTTGGTCTTAACGACCTCTGTGCCTCTGTGTCTCTGTGGTGAAAACAAAATGCCCCAAACTGAGCAGCAGCATGCCGCCGGCATCCTGGTCACCAGCCCGAGCAAGCCGACCAAGGTCAATTGCTGGTCCTGTGGCGCGATGCGTGCGGCGCACTTCTGCCAGCAATGCGGTAAGGTGCAGCCTCCGGCGCCGGCCGACTACTTCACGTTCTTTGGATTGCCGTACAGGCTGAATCTCGACACCGCAACGCTGGAACGCGAGTTCTACAACCTCAGCCGGCACCTGCACCCCGATATCAACGCCATCAGCAGCGCGCAGGAGCAGGAGTGGAGTCTGGAGCAGAGCTCGCAACTCAATGACGCGTATCGCACGTTGAAGGATCCCATCACGCGTACCGAATATCTGCTGCGCCTGCAGGGCGTGCGGTGGGAAGAACAGTCGAAGACGGCGACGGAAGAAGCGCGACGTACTGGCGCAGCGAAGAAGCAGGCGGTGCCGCCGGATCTGCTGGAGCAGGTTTTTGAATTGAACATGCAGCTGGAAGAAGCGCGCATGAACAAGAAGCTGGGCGAGCCGGATCGCACGCTCGAACGGGAGTTGCGTGACACAAAGAAGCATCTAGAGGCGAAGTACGACGGCATGATACAGGAGCTATACGCGGCGTGGAACGAATGGGACGCACTGGTGGATCGCGCCCAGGACGGCGGCAATGTTCTGGAGGACGATCGCCTGGCCGCGCGCGACAAGCTGCTGGACGTGCTGAACCGGCGAAAGTATCTGCAGAATTTGTTGCAGGATGTCGAGGGTGTGCTGGAGTGAAGATCGCTCTTCGCTTTTCGCTATTCGCTGTTCGCCAGAGTCGGAGGAGGTTTGCGAGAGTTTGCTTCGTGTCAGGGCACGAGTTTACTCGTGCCGTTAGCGACGCAGTCAGGCTACGGCTTCAGCCTCTGTAAATCGTGCGCAGGGGCTAAAGCCCGGCTCATCAAACAACGCAATCGGCACGACTGAAGTCGTGCCCTGACACAAAACGCCCTAAGGGCCAGCACATTGCCAGAGCTAAGAGCTATGAGCCAAAAGCCCGACCGGAAGGACAGAATCGCCGCGCATGGCAACGGACCGCATCGTCGGCATTGATCTTGGCACTACGAACTCGCTGGTGGCCTACATGGAGGGCGACCACCCGGTCGTGATTCCAGGTGAGGATGGGTCGAATCTTGTTCCGTCGATCGTGGCGCTCGATCCTGCCGGACAGATTGTTGTCGGCAATGCGGCGCGCAAATATCTGTTCGAGACGCCGGACCACGCGGTCTACAGTGTGAAGCGTCTGATGGGCCGCGGCGTCGAAGATATCCGGGACGAGCTGAAGCTCTTCCCTTTCCGCTTGGCCGACGATCTCTTGCCCGGCGAGGTGCTGCGCATCAAGCTGGGCACGAAGACCTTCACTCCGCCGGAGATTTCCGCGTTTATTCTTCGCCAGCTCAAGCGCAATGCCGAGCGGTATTTTTCCGCTCCGGTAACCAAGGCGGTCATCACCGTTCCGGCCTACTTCAATGATGCGCAGCGGCAGGCCACGAAAGACGCGGGCCGGATCGCCGGGCTGGAAGTTCTGCGCCTGGTCAATGAGCCGACGGCTGCTGCGCTGGCTTACGGTATCGATAAGACCGAGACCGCGACGGTTGCGGTTTATGACCTCGGCGGCGGCACATTCGATATCTCGATTCTCAAGCTGCACGAAGGCATCTTCGAGGTGATTTCGACTAACGGCGACACCCATCTCGGCGGCGACGACATCGACAACCTGCTGATCACGATTGCGCTCGACGACATTCAGGGCGATCTGGACCTGGATCTGCGGCGCAACGCCGAAGTCGTGCAGACGATCCGCAAAGCTGTGATTGAGGCGAAGATTGCGCTATCGGCGAATGACCAGACGCTCCTGGATGTCGAGCTTCCTGGCGGCAAGCGCTATCAGCGCGAGATCACGCGCGCGCAATTCGAGCAGCTGATTCAGCCGGTGATCGAGCGCACGGCGGGGCCGGTGCGGCAGGCGATGAAGGATGCCGGCCTTGCGCCAAGCCAGGTCGACGAAGCTGTACTGGTGGGCGGCTCAACGCGCATTCCGCGCGTGCGGCAGCTTGTCGAAGAGCTCTTCCAGCGCAAGCCGCACTGCGAGTTGAATCCCGACGAAGTGGTCGCGCTGGGTGCAGCGGTGCAGGCCAACATTCTTGCCGGACGCTCAGAAG
>JASHXK010000329.1 GCA_030043575.1 Terriglobales bacterium | reverse complement strand
GACCACACCACCGGCTTCCCCAACCTGCGCGCCTTCACCGACGATCACAAGCTCAGCATCAACTTCACGCCTGGATCGCGCTTCGCCTACTCCGGCGAAGGCATTCTGCTGGCGCAGTTCGTGGTCGAGACGATCACGAAGAAATCGCTGAATGACCTGATGCGCGAGCACATCTTCACGCCCGACGGCATGACCCGCACCAGCATGGTCTGGGAGGAGCGCTTCGAGAGCGATTTCGCCAACGGATATGACGAATACGGCCGCTCGCTTGGCCCCGAGCAGCGCAAGACCGCCGACGCTGCCGGCGGGATGCAGACCACGCTGCGCGATTACGCGAACTTCCTGCAGGCGATCCTCGACGGCCACAACCCTGACGCCAAGGGACGCGAGCTGATGCTCACGCCGGAAGTCCAGATCTACCAGAAGCACGGGTTTCCCACACTCAACACCGAGACCACCGACGGCAATCGCGGCATCAAGCTCAGCTACGGCCTGGGCTGGGGACTGTACTTTCCGCCGCACGACCGTGCGTTCTTCAAGGAGGGCCACGACGAAGGCTGGCGTCACTACGCTGTCTGCTTCGAAAAATCGGGCACGGGAATCCTGATCATGACCAACAGCTCCAACGGCGAAGGCATCTACGAGGCGCTGCTGGAGACGCTCCTGCGCGACACCTGGACGCCGATCGAGTGGGAAGGCTTTACGCCCTACGATCAGCTGCCGCCGCGCCCGCCGCTCCCGCAGCACAAAGAGGTCGCGGTCGATCCCAAGGTACTGGAGAAGTACGTTGGCCGCTATCGCTTCTCGCCGGAGATCGTGCTGGCGATCACGCGCGTGGGCAACACCCTGTTCGTTCAGGAGAACGACGAGCCCAAGCAGGAGCTGGGCGCCGAAGGCGAGCGCCAGTTCTTCTCGAAGACCGCCGACGACGCGTACAGCTTCGAGCTCGACAGCTCCGGCCGCGTGACCACGATGATCCTCCACACCGGCGGCAAAGACCTGCCGATGAAGCGTGAGCAGTAGCAGCGGAAACGGTTTGTGTCAGGGCACGACTCTTAGTCGTGCCGATAGCGCCTCAATTCTATTCTTGAGCCGGCTTCAGCCGGCGGCACAAGAAGTGCCAGAGTGGTATTCCTCTTGACAGTGATTTGAGGACGAGGACGTACCTGCTCTCATCATGTAGAATGTCCTTGCTACCAGGCGAGTAATGAAGGCACGCATACGTGCCGCCTGCAGTCGAAGCCGCTCCCAGAGAGCGTGGGCAAGAGACATGTGCAGCGCGTAGCCGCGCCCCTCCGCTTCGATCTCACGACCTACTCCAGCCCATGTAGACATCCAACCGCAGCCGTCTGCGGGAGAAATCTGTCAGGAGAAGAGAATGGCCAAGATTGCAAAGACCGCAGATCGCAAGAAGGTAATGGACACGTCCAGGAGCACGGATTGCCCCAAGTGTGGCAAGCCGACGCGCGTGGTCAAGCGCATCAAGGACCGCGAGCGCAACGTCCCGGGGGGCATGTTCATCTCGTGTTCGGCGTGCGATTTTTACGAAAAGCTGTAGAGAAGGTACCGATTTCAGCCGTGCAGGGTGGAGTACGCCTTCAGGCGTACACATCAAAGCCTGCACTCCATTCAATGTGTCATCCCGAGCGGAGTGAGATCGCAGCGATCGCACGTAGCCGAGGGCCCCCTATAGTGCCGACGTATTTTCGACCACGATAGAGGTCCTTCGACTCGTTCGTGCAAATACGGCACGGACTCGCTCAGGATGACAGGACTCTTACCTGTTCGGCACTTCCACCCCCGCAGTGATCTCCGCCTGCACTTTCTCGCGCCACCGGTCATCCCACAAACTTCGTTTGCGCAGATAGTGCTCCATGTGCGCCAGCGGATCGCGCGCCGCATCCACGCGGCAATCGATCAGCGTTGGCCCACCTCCATAGCGAGCACGATGCACCGACTCCTGTGCCACACGCCACACGGCAACCACGTCCTGGCCGTCGACAATCACTCCCGGAAATCCGCCGTCGCGCGTCAGCAAGCTCACCGGTTTAAGATGCGGAGCGTAAGCCGGGTCGCCGGCGCCGTTTTCCAGCACATAAACAATGGGCAGCTTCCCGGATCCGGCAAGTTTCAGTGCCTCGCGGGTGCCGTCGAGCGACGCCCCCTGAACGCCCAGCGCCACCACCACGCGCCGCTTCTTCTCCAACTTGAAAGCCAGCGCAATCCCCGTGCCGGTATTGAAGGGATCGTCGGAAAGGGAAGTGAAGCCCAGCAGTGCAGCACGATGGCAGCCGCAGATACCCGAGTCGCTCCGCAGCGCCTCCGACGATCCTGCTGCCGCGACCAGAGCCGCCAGGTCGCGCGGCGAGGCGGCAATCGTGTCTCCCGCTACTAGAGCGGCCGCTGCCGCAACAGCAACCGCTTCATAGCCGACAACGAAATCGTATTTTGCGGCCAAGCTGGAGGATCGCGAGACCTGCTCTTCCATCAAGCGGCATCGCAGCAGCGAAGCGTAAAAACTGCGCAGCGTTTCATCGTTCGACGGCGAAGATCCGTTGCTGCCGCCTTTTGCCGGAGGTACTGATGCGGTTCTTGTATCGGGTAAACTTTTCTTTGGTGATCGCTTAGCGTAAGAATCGCTGCTTTGGCTGCCCATACCACCGTCCCGGAAGATTCGTCATTGTATCGCAGGCGATGCGACACACACTCGGCACTCGATCATTAGGTGAAAGACCAATTTTGTGTTCAGGCTACCTGGGCGGAGCACGCCTTCAGGCGTGCATTCACGCCTGCCTTCAGAGACGCGCTTTAGCGCCTGAGGTAATGTTTTTCTTACCTCAGCGGCTGAAGCCGGCGCCTGCGGCATTCTGAAGCGGCACCGCTGAAGCGGTGCTCCACCCAAGCTCTTTGGACTCGCTCCGGCAGTTGGTCTGGAACGCGCAACGCGTTTTTCAACAGAAATGTGCAGAACTCTGTGGAAAAGGGTGGCGCACTACACCCTAAGTCGTAGAGATTCAAAACTTCGTAACACAGTGCACCTCAGTGAGTGCGCAAAAGGACGGATCGATTCCCTCGTCCGTCCCGCAAAGGAAAAGCTGGAGCTGGCTGGCTCCGGCTTCCCCAAGCCAAGAGTCTACCCCTGCGGCTCCGCATTTTGCTGCGGAGGCGTGCTGGGAGTGGCCGGCGGCGGCGTGCTGGGCGTGGCCGGCGGCGTTTGATCATTCGGCAGCATCGACCCCTGCGGCGGACGCAGGATGTTCTGGACATCCGCCGGGACCACGCCCTGCACTGCCGGCATATGCTGCACCTTGCCGGCTTCGGCGTCGGCGATGCTGATGCCCAGCTTGGTCAGCGTTTCCCCCGTGTAATAGTCGAGAAGCACCTTTGCCTTTTCGTAGTTGGCGGCTGAGTTCAACACGTTCGACTCGGCCTGCGTCAGATTGCTCGAAGCCTGCAGCACCAGTGTCGGCGTCGATGCGCCGTAGCTGAACTTCTTTTGCTCGGCGTCCAGATTCTCCTTGGCGTAGTCGCGTGCCGCAATCGCCGCCTGCAGCGCAGCGTAGTTGTTTTGCAAGCCGAATTGCGCCTGCCGCACCTGCAGCGTAATGGTGTTCTCGGTCTGCTGCAAGGCGACCTGCTGCTGGCGATATTCCAGCTCGGAGCGCACCTGGTTAGCCTGCGCCGCGCGATTGCGAATCGGAATCTGTAGATTCACTCCGATGCCTTTATCCGGCGCCGAACTATTGAACATGTTGGAGAAGGCTTCGTTGTAAGTGGAAGGAACCGAGCCCGGTACGAAGCACTCGCCAAACGAGTTCGTCATCGGGCAGACCGGGATCAGCGGGTTCTGCGGTCCCGCCAGTCCGGACGCGCCATAGAAGGCGAACAGATCCAGTGTTGGCAGCAAGGCATTTCGCACCGACTTGCGCGTGATCTCATAGTTGGTCAGCTGGATGCGCGCCGTCGCAATCTCCGGACGGTCCTGCAACGCCTCCTGAATCAGGTCCTCCACCGGACGCACTTCGTACTGCTCATTTGCCTTCAGCGTGTCCGTGGGAATGACCGGCGCCGTGGCCAGCAGCGGATCCTGAATGTTCTTGGTGATGGCGTTTTTGATCAGCAGTTGCTCCAGCTGGAGGCTGGTTTGCGCCATGATCAGGTTCTGCTTGGCGCTCTCCACGCCGCTCTGCGCCTGCACCAGCGTGATTGGCGCCAGCGTGCCTATGCGCACCTGCTCCTGATCGTCCGACAGCGTCTTGTTGGCCAGTTGCAGCTGCCGCTCGTTCACTTTTACTGCTTCGTACGACGTCACCAGGTCCCAGTAAATGTTTTCCACCTGCGAAACCGTGGTCATGATCTGCTGCCGGAAGACTACGTCGGCAATCTCGCGATTGTTGCGCGCAATGCGAATCCAGCGCAGGTTGGGATCGAATCCGAAGCCCTGCAGCAGATGCTGCCGCAATTGGAAGCGGAAGCTCGGCGTCAGCTGTGGATTCACGAAGCTGTACGGGCTGTTGGTCGTGATGTAAGTGTTGTCGAAGGTCAGCGTCATCAGCGTGCCGGTCGAGAATCCCTGCGAGTAGTTGAAGTTGTAGGTGTTGGTGTTCTGATTCAGGCTGGGCACGCCGTAGAAGACGGTACTTTGCTGCGGCGTCACCGCGCGCTCGCCCTGAATCATGCTGCCGATCGAGGGATCGAAGTTATCGATGAGCGGTCCCGAACCGAGCGTGGACACGACAATGCCCGCTGCGCCTGCGCCCGCACCGCCTGCGCCGACCTGGGTTCCACCAGCTCCCGTACCGCTGGCGCCGGTCGTCGCGCTGCCCGTGCCTCCGGCTGAAACCGCACCGAGCGAGCCGCCTTGAGTACCCTGGATCACACTGGTCCCCACGCCGCGTGCCGAGGCTCCCGTACTCGTCAGCAGCAGATCGGTGTCGGCGATCGACAGGTTGTAGCGCTGCAGCGTGATGTCCAGATTGTTCTCCAGCGCCATGGCGACCGCATCGTTAATCGACAGATAGATCTGCCCATCGCGAAACAGTTTGTCCGTCATCGCCGAGTTGATCAGGTTCGGCTGCGGCACGTGTCGCACCTGGTAGGGTGCGATGAAGTTGGGGAATCCCGAGATCGGCTTGCTGTAGTTCTGGTTGCCGGAATACAGGTGCGCAGCGTTATGCTGCGGCGCGGGCGCCTGCGGCAAAGGCGTCAGCGGCGGCGTTTGCGTCTGCGTCCCTGCGGGCGGCATGGTCGACTGCGTGCTGGGCGGCGGGGCCGTTTGCCCGCCGTCCGGCTGCGCGCTTTGCGATGCAGATGGCTCCGCCGCTTGCCCCGCCGGCTCTGCACTTTGCGGTGTCGTGTCCTGCGCCCAACTCGCGATCGCTAACAGACCCGTTAATCCCAGCCAGAGAGTCTTGCGCGCCGCCGACCTTACGAAACGAGAAACCAACATTGCCTGTCTCCTGGAACTGACACTCAGTTCGGTGTGGCTACTGCGATTGTTGCTTATGAGGCCTGTGTTTAATACGCACAAAGGTGCCCAAAGGTTCAAGACCCCAGGACCTCAATGCCAAAGCGAATCTCTGATTCTAGAGCAGTTGAGGGATTGACGTGCGAACCGCAAGCTTGTCATTAGGAGCCGACGAAGGCTTGACCTTCTCTTGGCCTAAGCTGAGCTCGCCCTATTCGCGGGAGCGCAGCATAGCGGCGATTACTCTTGGACTTCGCCGACCATGAACAACCGCGATGACGAGCAGTGGGATTTCCTCAGGTGCATACGCAATCAGGAATTCGCGAACAATTTGAAATCGTAAAGGTCGGGCAGTCAGATCGGGCCGCCTGTGGCCTTGCCGCGGAAACGTAGCGAGGCCACGAATGGCCTCTAGAAATTCCTCCCGCACTCGGACAGCCGCGCCGGGATTATCCTTGGCGATGAATTCCCAAATCTCGGTAATGTCACGAGCTGCTTCTGGATGGAGGACGAAGCCGGTAGAACTCATTGCGAGGAGCGCCGCTTGAGCAGCTCATCCTCACGCCGTCGCAGGCCTTCGAAGAAGGTTTCACCGTCAACTGGTTCTACCCGTCCGCTCTTGATGTCATCGTAGCGACTGTCGAGCATCTCCCGCATGGACGCTACCTCTTCGAGATATCCGGCCAATGCGTCTTCAACGAGCTCGTCGGGAGCCCGGCCGCTCTTGCTGGCCAGTTCATTGAGCCGCGATTCCGTCTCGGGCTTGAAGTGTACTTCCATGGGGCTCAGTCTAGAGTGCCAGGATCAGGACTGTCAAAAGAAAGAGCAGGAAGTTAGCTTTCGAGTGCCTCGGTCACGGCAGAATAATTGTTGGAACATCCGCAATCGT
>JASHXK010000328.1 GCA_030043575.1 Terriglobales bacterium | reverse complement strand
AGCAGCGAACCCAGTTGGGGCTTCATTTTCCTTCCGGTACCTGCTCCATCAGCAGCACCTTGTCGGCGTCGTCGCTTTCCTGCAGCCGCACTTCGATGATTTCGTTGGGGGTGGTCTGAATTTTCCGGCCCACAAAACTGGCTTCAATCGGCAGTTCGCGATGTCCGCGGTCGATGAGCACGCAGAGCTGAATGCGCCGTGGCCGGCCCTGGTCAAACAGCGCATCGAGTGCGGCACGGGCCGTACGGCCGGTGTAGAGAACGTCATCCACCATCACAATATCTTTGTCCTGAATGTCAAACTCCATCTTGCTTTTCTTGACTTCCGGGCGTACGCCGACGGTGGAAAGATCATCGCGATAGAGCGTGATGTCGAGCGTGCCCACGGGCACCTGGGTCTTCTCGATGCGGCCGAGAATTTTCGCCAGCCGCTGCGCCAAAGGAACACCGCGACGCATGATGCCGACCAGACCGAGATTGCTGACACCATTGTTCTTCTCCACAATTTCATGCGCCAGCCGCACCAGCGTGCGCTCGATTTCGGAGCCGGAGAGGATTTGCGCTTTCTCGCGGAGGTCGGGAGAGTGAGTGGAGGCCTTCATCATTCCGAATCGAATGATACGCAAAAGGGGAAGGCGCGGGCAAATGTCAAGAAGCGATCAGCGGTCAGCATTCAGCCATCAGCTATAAGCCGGCCTTGGCTGAGTGCTGACTGCGGATGGCGGACTGTTGCTTCACCGAAACTCGCGCCGTCCGCCGCGAAACACCGAGGCTCCCAAGGCGCCGCCGGCCGCGCAAAATACCACAAACACCACCGACATGACCAGCAAGACCAGAACAATCAGAGTGGCCGCGCCTTGCGGCGAGCTCATCCAGTCGAACATCTGCTGCATCATTGCCTGTACCTTGGGGTCAGGATTGCTCGCCATCTGACGCTGCATCTGATCCTCCATGGCTTTGCGAAGGTCGCCGGTGGAGCGCAGGGTCACGAACGAGATGCTGGTGAGAATGGCATGGGCCACGAAGCCGAAGAGGCCGGCAAGCGCCCCCAGCCTCATTCCCATGGCGGGTGTGACCAAAGTACCCGGCATGCGCTTCTGGTAAAGCGACACGGACAGCGCGCCGGCGCCGAGCATCCAGAGACAGCAGCCAAGCGACACAATGGGTACCGCCGACAGAATCGCTGCACCGACCCCGCAGAGGAGCGCGCCTCGCCACGCCAGATCCCACTGGATAGGCGCCGCGGGCACCGGAGGATAGGGCTGCCCACTCGGCTGCCACGGTGTTGGCTGGTACGAGTAAGGTTGCGATGGCGAAAGAACGTTCCCGGAGGTCTCAGGAACAGGCGGTGGGACGCTGGGGGTTGCGCTATCGGGTGCCGCGACCCGGATTTGCGGAGCTCCGCAGTGGGGACAAAAGGCAACGCCTTCCTGAATTTCAGCCTGACAGCGATAGCAAGGATGTTCCACGTGCCGACGTTACAGGAAGCAACTGGCAATTAGCAACCAGCACAAGCAGCACTTGGCAATTGCCACTTAGCGGTTGGCTCTTCACCGACGCGACGTTGGAATTTGCTGAGTACGACCTCTCACTGAACTGTTTGGCCGATTGCCAAGGACTAACTGCCAACTGCTGCTCTTACAAAGTATCTTTCCCCTTCGTCTGTACCAGCACAGTCCCGAAGCGCGTTCCCGAGCCGTTCGGCTCAATCGAAACCAGGTGCTCGTTGTCGCTAGTGCCGGCTTTGACTTCCCAGCCGTCGCCGCTGGTATCCGAGCAGCTTAGCTTCCCATCACCCGCATCATCCTTCTGGTGCGCTGTGACATGGATGTCAGAGCCACCGCTGTGTCCATTGCAGACCAGCATACCTCCGAAGCGCTTCATTTTGTCTTCGTAGAAGGCCTTCACTTTGTCCGGCGCGTCACTCGTCTCATACTCGGCAGCAATCACCTTCAGGCCGAATCCCATGGCGCCCAGATTGATGTTCGCGGAATGATTGTCGCCGTCCTTGCCAGCCGGACGCAGGTGGGCACCGGGATAAACGGGAATTCCGTTATCCACGTCCTTCTCGTTGCTGTCAACCTTCAGACTGGCAAAAGGCGTCTTGATGTCGACCTTCTCGTTCTTCTTGTCCTTGTCATCGACGCTAATGCTGCATGCACCCAGCAGCAGCACCATACTCGCAATCCCGATTGCCAATAATCCCTTCGTCGCCACGGTATTCATTGTGGACCTCCCTGTGAGCTCAATGCCTGCGCCGCGGCGGCCGGTCGCGCTCCCAAACCAGTGCCGCGGCTGGCGATGTTGGGAATCGTCACCGGCAAACGGCCGGGCATCGGGATCTCCCCAAACATCGCGCGCACCGCGCTGACTTCGGAAACCTCCGCATCCGAGAAGGTGCAGAGATAAGTTTGCACCTGCGGCAATTCGGCGGCGATATACGGATTCCCCATCGCGACTACCACGGTCTTGTCAGCCGCCTCGCGCACGACGTTTTGCAACAGCGCTTCCTGGGCCGACTGCAGCACCGATGTGTTCACGGGCGCTCCCGCCTGGGGCGCCAGGTAAGCGGCCGCAATCACCACCTTCGCCCGCTCAACCGCATCCATCGCCGGTTGCGCGAGACTGACCGCGTTGGACGGATCAATGTACACCACCTGCGCGTCGGAGATCCTCGTGCGCAACTCTTTCTCCAGAACCAAGCCCGCATTTGAACGAATGTCCGGGGTGAAAATCAAAACCAGGGTCGAAGCACGATTCTCCGCTGTCGAAGGATACGAATTCTGGGGTGAATTTGTTCCAGGGTCTCTTGTCCGTGCCGGGTTTGCCTGAACTGGGGTTGTAGTTCCCTTGGCCGCAGTCTGCAAGGGCAATACATGATGATTATCCCGCACCAAAGCTACGGCCTCGTCGGCAATCGTCTGGGCCTTGGCCTGGCTCGCGGGCGAGGCCACAATGCGGTTGACCGCATTGATGTCGACCTGTGTCGCCCGATTCAATCCCACCGAAGCTTTGGCACGCAGGATCTTCAGTACCGACTCGTCGATTCGCGACTCG
>JASHXK010000327.1 GCA_030043575.1 Terriglobales bacterium | reverse complement strand
GATGGTTGTTGCACAGGCTGCAGGGGATGGGCGTGCGCCCGTTCAGATATTCTGCGACGAACGGCCGCACCACGTCGCGCTCGAAACGCTCCTCCTCATTGACGACGTAATAAGGAATGCCCAACGTCTCGGCGACGCGGCGCGCGTCGTAAACATCGTCGATGGAGCAGCAGCGTCCCTGCACCGACTCGGGCATGCCGTTCTTGCCGGCCAGGCGGCGCTGGTTCCACAACTGCAGCGTGAGTCCCACAACGTGGTACCCCTGCTGACACAACATCGCCGCGACGGTGGAAGAATCCACACCGCCCGACATGGCCACGGCGATAGTAGTTGAGGAAACTGGTGTCATGTATCGGATCGTCCGACCTTGATTCCGTCTGGTCCGGCGCTGAGGAGGCAATGCTCAGGCATAAAAAACAGCCAGTAGCTGTCATGTTCATCTGGGTTTTCGAGATAGTCTGCTGGACTTACCCTTAGTCGAAAGTCGCCAAACTTAAATGTCGTTGTTGAAGTATCAGATCTAAAATCCACTCCCTCGAAATCGGCTTGCTCCAATCGCCTCACTGCCACAGAGATTGCGTGTCTGTCAGAATTGGAATTGACCAGTTGGCGGTCCCGATGTTGTAACGACCAATTTGACATATACACCCACAGATGCCACGAGCCGTGTTCGTGCCCGTTTGCACGAATCTTCGGCCCGAACTCAAAAGTCAAGAAACTCCCCACTCCCAAGCGCACACGCCAGGGCCGGTGACCTTCTATCGGCGCAAAATAGTCCCGAACGCGGACGGAGGACGTACTCCGCCTCTTGCCCCGTGTCGACGCCGAACGTATGTGGTTTACAGTATCCGCCTTCATATTCCACTGATTATCCGAACATTGCCATGCCAATATCCACAATTTCCTCGAAAGAGTAGTTCTTCTTGCTAACCTCTCGATGCAGGCGATCCCATTCCTGAGGGCTTAGCTCCCTGCCGATTCTCCGCCCGATCTCGCGTACGGCGTCCCGGAAGTGGCGGTTTTGTTCTCGATTGCCCAATGACTAGTTTCGCAGCGTCGCAGCAGTCTTCCAAACCGGGCTGATTTCACGCAACCTACTCACCACTTCCGGCACCAGCTGCAGCGCGAAGTCCACCTCCTCGTCCGTCGTCTGCTTGCCCAGGCTGAAGCGGATGCTGCCGCGCGCGCGGTCGGGCGACAGGCCCATCGCCGTCAGCACATGCGACGGCTCAATCGCCCCCGAGGAACACGCAGCACCAGTGGAGACTGCCAATCCCTTCAGGTCAAGTGCGATCACCATCGCCTCGCCCTCAATGCAGTCGAAGCTAAGGTTAGCGGTGTTCGGCGTGCGCGACGCGCCACCCCCGTTCACAGCCACCTGATCGATGTTCTGGAGAATCGTGTTCTCCAGCCGATCACGCAACGCCGCGATTTTCGCGACCTTGCCGTCGGTAAGGCCGCTACGCGCAAGTTCCGCTGCCTTGCCCAAACCAACGATTCCCGCCACGTTCTCCGTTCCCGCGCGGCGCGAGCGCTCATGGCGTCCGCCATAGAAGAGCGGCTGCAGCAGCGTTCCCTTGCGCACAAACAGAGCTCCTGTGCCCTGCGGCCCATGAAACTTGTGCGCCGAAATCGTCAGCAGATCGCAGCCAATCTCCTTCACATCAATCGGAACCTTCCCCGCTGCTTGCACCGCATCAGTATGGAAGTAGACGTCGGCTTCGGCAGCGATCCTGCCGATCTCGTTTATGGCCTGCAGCACGCCAGTCTCGTTGTTGGCGAACATGATGCTGATGAGCTTCGTCTCTGGCCGCAGCGCGCGACGAATGTCATCGGGATCGACCAGCCCGCGCCCGTCTACCGGCAAGTAGGTAACCGAGCAGCCCATCGCCTCCAGCCGATTGCACGAATTGAGCACGGCATGGTGCTCGATCGACGAAGTGATGACGTGATCGCCCGCAGCGGTCATGCCGAACAGCGCGAGATTGTCGCCCTCGGTACCGCCGCTGGTGAAGACAACCTCCGCCGCGCGACAATTCAGCAGCTCCGCAACCTGCTCACGAGCGCGCTCTACGGCGGAGCGCGCCTGCTGACCCTGCTGATGAATCGAGGAGGCGTTGCCGAACTTCTCGCCGAAGTAGGGACGCATCGCCTCGAAGACTTCGGGCAGCAGCGGAGTGGTAGCGTTATTGTCGACGTACACCCGTCGCATCGTTGTCCTATTCTAGCTGTTTGGTTAGATTCCGTAGGGCTGAGGAGCGATTCGCAGGCCCGGAATCAGGGAACCAGGACTTGCTGATTTGATTAAGACTATATGCCTCTGGGGACGGCCGAAGAGCCATCGGCAGCAGCCAACGGGCTGATTTGCCCTTTGGGAACAGCTACCATTTCTTGCGCTGTATGAATCACCTTCATGCGACTGGCACTTTCGTACTCGCACGCTTTCGACCAAAGAAGGTAAACTGTTGCCCGAATGTCACTCACGCTGGAAGTGGTGGGCCGCACCGATGTCGGCCGTGTGCGCCCATCCAATGAAGATCACTTCGGATACGACGAAGGGATTGGTGTCTTTGTAGTTTGCGACGGCATGGGCGGTCATGCCGCGGGCGAGATCGCCAGTCACATCGCTGTGGACAGCGTGCTGGGATTTTTCCGCGAGCGCAAACCGAGCGTGGACGACAGCATCTACCTGCAGGATGCTCCGCTGGGCGCACGGCTGCTGGCCGAGGCAGTGAAGAAGGCCAACGACGCGATTCTGGCCTACGCCGACGAGCACAAGAACACTTCCGGGATGGGCACCACGCTGGTCGCGGCGCGCTTTGCGGACGGCGTTTTCAGCATTGCCAATGTGGGCGACAGCCGGATTTATCTCTTCCGTGAAGGTCAGTTGCTACAGCTGACGGAAGATCACTCGCTGGTGATGGAGCAGGTGCGCCGCGGCATGATCACCATGGAACAGGCCAGGCATTCGTCCGCGCAAAACATCATCACGCGCGCGCTGGGCACCGATGAGAGCACGCTGCCCGATCTGGGCGAGTTTCCGGCGCAGGACGGCGACATTCTTCTACTCACCACCGATGGCGTGCTGCGGCACGTCGATGACACCGAGATCCGCAATATTCTGCTCGACCTGCCCTCATTGCAGGCCGCCTGCGACACCCTGATTGACGCGGCCAACGAAGGCGGTGGCGAGGACAACTCGACCTGCGTGTTGATCCGCATACGCAATGGCGCGGCGGTGCCGGATGCGGGAAATGGCGCAAATGTCGGCGCCAGTAAAGTGTGAAAATCTTGTGGGTTTCCGAACGATGCGAGACCCCGCAACCAGTCGACGTCAGTCTGCTAAACTCGACTGTCTTGCCGTCTCCCGCCCAGCCATCACCGCAGATCACGAAGTCGAGTCTTCCGGCTGCATCGCCGCAATCAAAGCCTCTGCCGCGGACCAGCTCTTTTGTCTACCTCGTGGCGATCGCGTTCGGCCTGTTCTCAGGATGGGTCAATCAGAAAGTCGATGATCCGTTGCTCACCGCGCTCTGTGTGGTGGGATTCAGCATGCTGATGGGCGTGTGGAAGAAGCATCGCCCCTGGCGATGGCTGCTGCTGGTCTGGGTCGGCGTGCCCATCATGCTGGCTTACTATCACTTCGTAGTGCGCTGGCCGCACACTCGGGGACAGGTCTACGCGGCGTTTCTACAAGTCCTCGCCGCGAGCGCCGGCGCCAATGGCGGCCACTTCATGCGCGAGATGATTGATCACGTGTTCCTGCAGCAGGAAGATTAGCCCAAACGAAGCTCAAGCCTGGGGCGCGAGTTACATCTTCATCTTCATCTCGCTGCCATCGGTGTTGGCGTCCATGTGCATGTCCATCCCGCCCCAGATCTCGCTGGGATTCGGCGCGTTGGGATAGACATGAGTCATCCAGCCGAAGACCACGGGAATCCATAGCCCGTGGGCCGCGCTGCATGCCGCTTCCGTGTGGATACTGCCTTGCATTCCAAACTGCGTGTGCGGGCCGAATTGCTCATCGAAAGGCAGGGTTCGTGGCCCGCCGCAGAAGTCGACATGCCGGTGCCAGGTGGCGATGCTGAGCGGTGCAATAGCGTTCAACTCTTGCGGGGTAGCGTCCTGGGGCGCGGTGTACATTACGCCCACCGCCTGCATACCCTGCTCCGTGCGCTTGTAGAGGATCGACGTGGGATGGTCGTAGTTCACGTGCCGCTCCGCCTGCCGGCCATAACGATAGTTCGTATAGTGAACCTCATCGCCTACACGATCAGCGTGACCAAAACGCTTGTAACCGTCGTCCTGAGCCTTGTTCACATCGGCATACTGCACCAGGACTCTTCGCGCAGCCGCCAGAATGTCCTGCGCGCGTTGCTCATCGCCCGGCTGCAGCGCAGCTTTGAGTGACATCTGCATGTGATTGCCCATGATCATCGAAGGCACGGGCGTCTGGTCGCTCTTACCGCCGTAGTACTGCAGCAAGTGTTCCCACAGCGGAAACTGCTGCGCCATCATTACGGCCAACAACGAGATCAGAACGATACCGAGAACCGCTGTAAGACGTTTTGCCATGAAACCTCCTCGCCGCACTTGCGTTGGGTGCGGAGGCTAGCGATCACGAATGCGTTACGTGGGAGCGGGCGGTTTGGTTCCCGGCTCGTGACGACAGAGGTTGGGAGAGGGACCGCAACACCCGCGTGCTCCCGGAAGAGCAGAATTGTTCCGTAAGAGCGGTTTTGAATTGACAGCCGATGTTTCGGGGCAGAAACTGCAAGGCGCAGCTCCAGTAACGTCCGCCATCGAGCTCACGTGCGCTGAGAAAGCGGCGTCATGCATCCCCGGCGATGGTCGGGAGCAATTGGGAGGAGACATGGACACGGTGCCACTCGTCGGACTGCTAGTCGTGGTGGTCTTGTTCTTTCTGATCGTGTTATTCGGCTCCCTGTTCACGGTGAGCCAGACCGAGCGCGCACTCATCGAGCGCTACTCTCGCTTCCTGCGGGTTACCGGCCGCGGACTGCAATTCAAAGTCCCCATCATCGATGCGGTGCGGAGAATCAACACCCAGCTCCAACAGTTCGAAACCCAGGTGGAGACCAAGACCAAGGACAACGTCTTCGTCACCATCTTCGTTTCCATTCAGCTCTACGTGATGGAAGACACGGAAGACCACATCCGCAACGCCTACTACAAGCTCTACAACCCGGGGGTACAGATCCAATCCTATGTGGCCAATGCGATCCTGGGGCACGTTCCCAGCATGGATTTCGACGAGGTGTTCACCAGCCAGGTCGCGATTGCCGACTTCATCAAAACCGCGCTCGACGGCCCCATGGAGCAGTTTGGCCGGGGCGTGCAGAAAGTGCAGGTCACCAAGATCACGCCCCCGGACAATGTCCGCCAGGCCATGGACAACATCAATGCGGCGCGGCGCGATCAGGAAGCTGCTAAGGCCAAGGGCGAAGCGGACAAGATCATCGTGGTCAAAGAGGCCGAGGCGCAGATGGAGCGCGACATCCTGCTGGGCAAAGGCATCGCAGGACAGCGCGCTGCAATTGTCGACGGACTAGCGAAATCGGTGGAAGACTTCAAGGACAAGTTTAAGGGAGTCGACTCCACCGAGATCCTGAAGTTCGTCGTCATTACCAATTATTTCGACACCTTGAAAGAGGTTGCCGGCAGATCGCATAGCAACACGATTTTCATGAATCACTCACCGGGATCGGTGGACGAGGTGTACCAGCGGCTTACGGCAACGATGATCGCGGGCGGCATAGCCGGACGAGTTGAGGAATTGCCCAGCGATGGCGCGGGGGAGCATGCCCAAGCCGCTGCCGCCGGATCGGACGGGAGCGACAGCGCGTAGGAACTCTGGCGCGGTCAGGATGACAACCGACAGCCGGCACGCGCTCACTGTTTCTTTAATACAATTACCAGCACTCGCCCGTCGGACTGAATATTCCCGCCGGTTGCCATCTTCGCCGACTTGATGGGATGCGACCGCGTCATGTACGCCATGGCTTCTACCTGTCCAGCCTGTTGCAGGGTTGCGCCGATGAAGTCGCGCTCGTTGTCCACGTCCTGGTCGATCTTGTGCGTGATTGCATCCGGCGAACGCTGATCGCGCTCGATGCCGACGTCGTGCGTCCCCGCTCCTGCCCAAAGCACCTGATTCCGCGGACCTCCAAACGGCGTCTGCCAGATGCGGAAGTGATTGCGCTGCGTCGCCACCATCACCGCTTCCGCGCGCTCATAGCCAAAATCCTGCGGCCGCCCGAACAGATACAGAACGCTCATTGGCACCGCGACGTAAACATTCTTCTGCAGCGTGGCCAGCAGCGCGCTCACCACCGCTTCCTTGTCGGTCTTATCGGCTGCAATCCATCCTGCAGCTTTCAATGCATTGGTCACCTGCGCCTGCGTGCCCACCAACACAAAGTTCACCAGGTCACCCTGATTGCCTCCCTGCGGGCGATCGGCGACGCGATACGGCAGCTTCGCATCCAGCTCGGCAAACAACGGTTGAAAATCGTACCTGCTCTGGCTCGCCGCCGCCCCGCTCGCCGTCGCCGTACTCGAAGCGATACGATCGATTTGAACTTCGTACTTACCATCTGGAGTCTGCAGCGAGTCGGTATTTATAGCAAGATACAACCGCCCGGCAATCGGTGCGAGCACCGTCCCGTTCGCTCCAATAAAAAACGGCGTCGCCGCATTGCTATCGCCCACGCGACCCACAAGCGCTCCCCGCCCCGCACTCGGAACCCTCAGCGCGCGCAGTGTGTCCGTCCATCCGCGCGCGGCACCGTCGGCCGTGATCCCGGCGTTATTGCCCATCGTCACGCTGCCCGTAGCGGTGATGTGCAGCTTGTCGCCGGCCTGCACGTCCATGCCGGTATCAACCCACTTGTCGCCGCTGACGGAGACATTGAGGCTGCTCGTGGTCTCGGTGGCAAAAGGGCTATAGGCGCACGCAGAAATGCTTAGCGCAAAAAATGAAACCACACACAACGTTATTGACTGGGCGATTCGGAACTTCATCGGTGACCACGACTACTCAGGAAGTATAACCGCGTAACAGTTCCAAGGTTGCGGGACGCCGACTGACGAGCATCAACTTTAACCAGTGAGTGAAAGGTTGGAGTACGCCTTCAGGCGTGCAGCATCAACCTTCTTCAGATGATCGGCTTTAGCTGCTGAGGTAAATCGAACTCCGTCACTCCAGCCGATTAATCACCGACGCCACATATCCCGCGCCGAAACCGTTATCAATATTCACCACCGTCACATTCGAGGCGCAGGAATTCAGCATCCCCAGCAGTGCCGCAATTCCCTGGTACGACGCTCCGTATCCCACGCTCGTCGGCACGGCGATTACCGGCACGCCGACTAACCCTCCCACCACGCTCGGCAATGCGCCTTCCATGCCGGCGCAAACAATAAGGACGCGCGCCTTGGTCAGCGCATCGCGCCGTGCCAGCAAGCGATGAATTCCCGCCACGCCGACATCATAAACATGTTGCACCTCGTTGCCCATCACCTGCGCGGTCACCAATGCTTCTTCGGCCACAGGCACATCGCTGGTTCCTGCTGAGACAACGACGATCGTACCTTTGCCATAGATCGTCTCATCGCGTGTAAGCGTAATCGCGCGCGCCAACTCATGCGATTCGGCCTTGCGAAACTTCCGCTTCACCGCCTTAACCTGCTCGGCTGAAACGCGAGTCGCCAAAACGTTGTGCCCATGCTCAGCCAGTCGCGCGAAGATTGCAGCGAGTTGTTGCGGCGTCTTGCCCGGCCCGAAGATGATCTCCGGCATGCCCGTCCGCAGCGCTCTATGATGATCGACATTGGCGAATCCCAGATCTTCGAATGGCAGATGCCGCAGCCGCTCGACCGCCTCATCCGGCGAGAGCTTGCCCCGCTTCGCCTGCTCGAACAGCTTCTTTAACGCTGTGGCATCCATAGAATCAGTTTCGAGTTTCCAGGTTCAAGTTTCAAGTTGAGCCGCAAAACCAGGTGTTAGGATGAAGGGTTTTGCAGGCCGTTGAGGGTGGAGCACGCCTTCAGGCGTGCATTGAGAGGTATTGATTTAGAATCCGGCTTCAGCCGCTGAGGGTAAATCTGCTGTGAGTGACCTCAGCGGCTAAAGCCGACTCTATGGATCGTCGGAATCAATGCACGCCTCAAGGCGTGCTCCACCCCATAATCGTGCGATGACTACTGCAACTAACCAAGCACCGCGTACTCTCACCCTCGCCATTACCGGCGCCAGTGGCTCCCTCCTGCCCAAGCATCTGCTCGACGCCCTCGACCGCGACGACCGCGTCGCCACCATCAACCTCATCATTTCCGACAGCGGACTGCGCGTCGTGGCCGAAGAGCTCGGCGTCTCCGGCCGCCAGGAAATCGTCGCCAAACTCCTGGGCCGCACCTCCG
>JASHXK010000037.1 GCA_030043575.1 Terriglobales bacterium | reverse complement strand
CAATTGAAATCACTCTGAAAACCCCGGCAGCCATCAGACGAAACGATACGCCCGACCAGGACCGCAAGGAATCCGATCTTGCTTAATGAGTGCTGTAACAGGACGGAACAGCATGAAAAAAGAACGCGGGGAGTGTACTACAAACAAAAATAATTTGAAACGACAAGTGGCGACAAAAGCAGTCAAGATAGCGCAATCAGCAGAGCGATGATTCCGCGGCCCTATTTTCCTGGTTGGCGCCGCTGGCGACTAGCACCCACGCGCCGATCGTATCCACCACGAAAGAGAACGGTGCGTGTCCGGCATCGGCCAATGCATGACGCATCACCCAACAGGTTTACCCTTGCACTCCGGTTATTGTCTGGCCCTTGTTCTGCCGCGCTTCGTCGATCAAGTGCTCAATCATCTCTTTGTTCTCGAAATCAGGATTGAGTTTAAGGAGCTTTTCCCACGCAGCCACGGCGCCGTCGACGTCGTTCTTGCCCTTCCATTTGATGATGCCGATGTTCATCAGCGTGCCCGCGTGTTTCGGGTCGTAGGTGAGCGACTTGTTCAGTTGCGCCAGTGCGCCGTCGACATCGCCCAGGTAGTAGAGGCAGGAAGCGAGGTCAGTACGCGCACCGACGTTCTTGGGATTGATGGCAAGAGATTTCTGGTAGTAATCAATGGCCGTCTTGAACTGGTGCGTGGCGCGATACATGGTGCCGACCTGATTCAGAAGGTCGGCGTTGTTAGGATCCTTTTTCAACTGCTCCAACAACGGCGCCGTCTGTTTGTCGGCCATGCGCTTCATGTCATCGAGCGTAGGCATCTTCTGCTGCTGTCCCATAGCCGCATGAGGATCCTGTGAAGCTTGCCCCATCGCCGGTGCGGCCTCAGAAGCGACGGCCATTACCGGCTGTCTCGCTGAACCACGCAGGAAATATCCAATCACCAGCCCAATCAGCAGGCAGACCGCAGCCATGGTGTAGGTTTGCCCCGGCTTCCACAGTGAATTTGTGACACGAGGTTGGTTGGTTTCGTTGTCCATGATTTCTTTCACCCCTTACGTTCCGGGAGCAATGCAGGGAGCGTGCTCCGCGCAGAGGAACTACTGATCTCGAACGCACGCGATTTGCCAAAATCCTTCGTTCTCGCAAACGGTGCTTGGACTCTAAGCCTCAACAACTTAGCGGAGGCGTGACGAGGATTGCGTGTTCAGTTGGAAGGGTCTAAGTCCGCAGCGCCCGTGTGATTTGGCGCGATCGGAAATCGTCCTCCGGAACAAAACCGCTCCTTAGGCACAGATAATGCGAGGCTTATTGAGTTCCCGATTTGGAAGGCCAGCTGCAATTCCACAACGGGGATTTCTTTCAGCGCGAACGAAACCAGCGAACAGCCCTGCTGTTCACCGTTCTTCTGGTTTACCAGCCAGCCGCCGCGAAAGAAGAGATGGATGACGATACAATCCAGCGAACTCGAACCGAAGATCGCAGAGTCGGCGGAAAATCCAGCTGAGGCAGCGGCTGCGATCTCCGCCCCTCAATCAGCCCGCAGGTCCTACGACTGGCTGGTGCTGGCGGCGCTGGCGATAGCGCTGGTCGTGCAGTTGTGGAGCAGCGTGATGCAGCTTTCCATCACCTCCGACGAAGCCGACCACTTGCACGCTGCTTATCGATATTGGCAGTGCAACGATTTTGGCTGGAACCCCGAGCATCCGCCACTGGTGAAGATCGTTGCCGGCCTGCCGCTGCAGGCAATACATGTTAACGACCAGATCGCCAACGCATGCGGCGGACTCAATAACAAAGACTATGACTTTCAAATCGGCCACGCCTTTGTCTTTACCAACCCGGAAAGGGTGCTGATTGCCGCAAGATTCGCGGTATCGCTATTTCCTGTACTTCTGTTGGTGACGCTTTGGTTCTTCGCGCGGAAGATGTTTGGTTTGCCGGTCGCGATCATCAGCGGATTGTTGGTTGCTTTCGAGCCCAACCTCCTCGCGCACGGAGCTCTGATTACGACCGACGTTGCCGGCACTCTGGGATTTCTTCTGGCTGTCTACGCGACCTATTGTTATGCGAGCGAGCCGAACTTCAGCCGTCTGCTGGCGCTTGGCCTGGCCGTAGGCTTCGCACTGTGCGCGAAACATTCGAGCGTACTGCTGGCTGCCATTATCCCGGCACTTTTCGCGACTGATGCGATTCTCTTCGGGCGCGGAGAGCGCAGCCGAAGATTACTGCGCTATGCCGGCGCACTGTTGATCGTCGCGGCCATTTCGTTCGCCGTTCTATGGGCTTCCTACGGCTTCCGCTATGCAGCCCGCCCCGGCGGAGCGGCCATCTGGAGCCCGCCCAGACTTGAGTTTGCTCGCAGCGCGGTGGCAACCAAGGTCATCCCTCGATTTGAGCACTGGCACCTTTTCCCTGAGGCATACCTGGTTGGCTTGCAGGATATTTTGGTGGAGTCCGAGTTGGGCAGGCCGGCCTTCGTGCTGGGCAAGCTTTACCAGGATGGCAACTGGTCTTATTTCCCGGTAGCGGCAGCCATCAAGTTCACCCTGCCACTCTTGCTGATGCTGCTGTGCTCCAGCGCCGCCTTGCCGTTCTGGAAGCGCAACCCCAGAGAGCTCCTGTTCTTGATTCTGCCGTCAGGGTTTTTTCTGGCATTCAGTATGAAGTCGGGGCTGAACATCGGCATTCGCCATCTGTTGCCGATCTTGCCGTTCCTCATCATCTTTGCCGCCGCCGGCGTGTGGAGCATCGCTCGCCAGCACCGATGGGCACAGATTACGCTCGCTGTGCTGCTGTTGTTTGAGATTGCCAGCTCGCTGCACGCTTATCCCAACTATCTCTGCTACAGCAACGAGCTATGGGGTGGCCCGTCGAACACCTATCGCTATCTTGCCAATTCGGATGTGGATTGGGGGCAGGCGCAGAAGATGGCCCGCACGTATATCGATAAGACACATCCGCCGAATTGTTTTTTCCTGCGCACTTACGACAGCAAGAACAGTGATTACGGGATTCATTGCCGCGGCATTTCGGAAATGCAATGGGATATACCAGAAACTCCATACACGGGCACCATGATTGTCAGCAGCACCATGGTGAACGGAGTGGGAGTGGGCGCGGTCAGCTCGGAAACACGTCGCGTCTTTAAGGATCGGAAGCCGGTGGTGAAAATCGGCGGTAGCGCGCTGCTGGTGTATCAGGGCACGTTCGACCTGTCGCCGATCATTGCGGCGCAACTGGTCAACGATGCCCGAAAGAAAGGCGATCGCGATCCGGAGTTCGCGTTAGACAACGGCAAACGCGCTGTGGCACTGGATCCCAGCAACGGGGAAGCTCATGTCATGATCTGCGCCAGCTATCGCGCCTTTGGCCAGCTCCAGGAGGCCGAACAGGAATGCAATATCGGCCTTGCTCTAATGCGCGCCAATCCCAAGTACAGGCCGGAGCAGATCAAACGTCTGGAAGATTTCATCATCCGAAACGGGTTCAGCATTAATAGCAACAAGTGAGTTTCCTTTGCCGGCAACCGAAACAACCGAATTCTCCGACACCCAGAGCACCAGCTTTCTCGATGAACTGGCCCCGCTGCTTCGCCTGCGCTGGTTGCAATTGCTGGTGCTCGCAGCATTGTTGGTCGTGGCCGGCGTGGTTGCGTTCCAGATCAAGTTGTTCGTGCTGGATCTGGACATCTGGTGGCACCTGAAAGTCGGCGACTGGATCGTCCAGCACGCTGCCTTCCCGCACAACGGCATCTTGTCACGCTCGGCAGCCGATCGGCCGTGGATCGCCTACAGTTGGGGCTTTGAAGTATTGTTGTCGCGCTTCTATGCATGGTTCGGGCTCATTGGAATTGGCCTGTACGGAACGCTGCTCACGCTGGCCGTGGCGTTCAGCGTCTACTGGATGACGCGGCGGCTTTCGGGACGATTCTGGATGTCGTGCGCTTTGGCCGCGATCACCTGCTACTCATTTCTCTTCCTGATGATGCCGCGCCCCGTGTTCTTCTCGATTATCTTGCTCTGCGTAAGTCTGACGTTGCTGTTGCGGGCGCAGCGTGAGAGACGGGTGCAGACGCTATATTGGCTGCCGCTGATCTTCTTCTTGTGGGCCAATCTGCATATCCAGTTCATCTACGGGCTGGCGATTGTTGGACTCTTCGTCGCCACGAACGCGGCGCAGCGCTTTTCTTCACGTCTTGGGCTTTCGCCAACATTCCTCGAAAGCCCAACGCTCCCATTCAGCCCGCTGATCGGCGTATTTGCCGGCTGTGTTCTTGCGACATCGATCAGCCCATACTCCTATCACCTCTATAGCGTGATCTTCACGTACTCCCGCTCAACGCTCATCTATTCGATCATCCAGGAGCTCCAGGCTGTGAGCTTCCGCGGTTATGAGAATTTCGCCGAGCTGCTGCTGGCCTGTGCCGCGTTCTATGCAGTTGGCTGGCGCAAGAAAGTTGACCTGTTCAAACTCGCACTTCTGGCCACGGCGTGCGTGGTTGCCTTCCGCACCATGCGCGACTCCTGGTTCCTTTGCGTGATAGCGGCCGCGTGTGTCGCCGATTTCCCCATTGCGGACGCTCAGCGTGACCAGGAAGACAAACCGTGGGAGTTGGCTGGTGTCTTTGCGACTGTTGCCATCATGCTTCTGCTGTTGAGCGGCGGAACTGACTTCACCACGCGCGGCTTGGATCAGGCGATCAGTGGCCGATTCCCGGT
>JASHXK010000326.1 GCA_030043575.1 Terriglobales bacterium | reverse complement strand
AGACGTACCGAAGGCCGGCGGCGCGCCCGGCGGTTGCTGCTGCTGATTTTGTGCCTGCCCGTTGGAGGGCTGTTGCGTTTGAGCGTAGGAAGCAACGGCGACGCCCGCCAGTGCCAGCGGCGCGCGCGTCAGAAATTCCCTGCGTGAGTTCAAGGTCGGTCTCCTGAAGCAGAGGGTATTCCGGGACAGACCATGGTACACGGCGGCGCCGTTGGCCTAAGCCCACTCGAAATATTTAAGATGACGCCGGGACCCGGGCCGGAAGGCCGCACTACCCGAGCTCGCTCCGGCCTGTCGGCAAGCTCGGCACTGGCCGCTCTGCCTGTGACCCACCTCACTGCAATGCCGCGCCCGTCCGAGCGACCATCGGTATCATGCCCATCGCTCCTTGTATCTCGCAGCAAGTTTCCAACTTTGCAGATCTCCGACATGCCGCCCGCCCGCTCGGTCCCAAGAAAGTCGCCGTTGTCGGCGCCGATGACGAAGTTGCTTTGACCGCAGCCGACGGCGCCTTGCAACTCGGCATCGCGCTGCCCGTGCTGATCGGCGAAGAGCACAGGATTCGCGCGAAAGCCGAGTCGTTGGGCTTGTCGAGGCTGATCGCCAAAGCCGAATTCGTTAGCGCGGCCGACGCCGCAGCCGTTGCCGCGCACATGGCAGGTGATGGGCACATCGACCTTCTGCTCAAGGGACATTTGCGCACCGACCAACTATTGCACGCCGTGCTCGACAAGCACGCCGGCGTTCGGACAGGCCAGCTGCTCAGCGATGTGCTGCTCTACGAAGACACTCTGGCGGGCGAGCCGAGGCTGGTCGGCATTACCGACGGTGGGCTGAACGTCGCGCCCAATCTCGAGCAGAAGAAGCAGATCGTCGAAAATGCGATCGAAGTCATGCGATGTCTGGGAATCGCGCGGCCGAAGCTGGCGATCATGAGTGCGACCGAGGCGGTCAGCGATTCGGTGCCGTCGAGCATCGATGCCAAGCGTCTCGCCGACATGGGCGCGGCCGGCGACTTCGGCGAAGTCGACATCTGCGGCCCGCTCGCCTTGGATTGCGCCCTGCTGGCGTGGGCAGCCGAGGCGAAGGGCATCAAGAATGTCGTCGCCGGTCATGCCAACTGCATGGTTGTGCCCAACATTGAGTCGGGCAATCTGCTCGGCAAAGCGGTGAAGTATCTCGGCGGCTCGGCGTGCGCGCACGTTGTGGTCGGCGCTAAGGTTCCTATCCTGATTCCGTCGCGCGTGGAAAGCGCTGAGGACAAAATCAACTCCATCGCGCTGGGGGTGCTCTTTGCCGCCAGGTGAGATGAACATCCTCGCGATCAATCCGGGCTCCACGTCGACCAAGTTCGCGCTGTATGTCAACGAAACTCCGGCGCTGGTCAAGAACATTCGGCACTCCGATGCCGAGCTCGAGCCGTTCCGCGGTCGCTCGATTCTGGAGCAGCAGCAGTTTCGCGCTGAGCAGATTGAAGCTGCGCTCGCGGAAGCGGGGCACGACGTTCGCGAGCTGGATGCGGTGGTGGGACGCGGCGGTCTGCTGCCGTCCGTCGCCAGCGGCACATATCTGGTAAATGACGACATGCTGGCGGAGCTGCGCCTAGCCAGGCGTGGCGCTCACGCTGCAAATCTCGGCGCGTTTCTCGCCGTCTACCTGGCGCGCGAAGCGGGAGTGCCGGCGTTCATCGTCGATCCGGTCAGCGTAGACGAGTGGCCGGAGCACGTGCGCTTGTCGGGCTCGGCGCTGCTGGAGCGGCAATGCTTATCGCATGCACTGAATTCCAAGGCGGTGGCGAAGCGCTACGCCCGGGAGCAAGGCAAAGCTTACGAATCGCTGCGGCTGATTGTCGCGCACCTCGGCAGCGGAATCTCTGTTTCGGCGCATACGGATGGCCGCATGATCGACGTAACTAATTCGCGCGAGGAAGGCGCATTTTCCACCGAGCGCGCCGGCGGTGTCCCGGTGATGCAGCTAGTCGACTTGTGCTTCAGCGGACGGTATACGCGAAATCAGGTGGAAGCGGCGCTGTTCAGCGAGGCCGGTTTGTATTCGTACTTGGGAACGAAGGATCTTCCCGAGGTCGAGCGGCGCATTGCCAGTGGCGACCGTAAAGCGAAGCTGGTTTTCGACGCGATGGTCTACCAAATCGCCAAGGAAATCGGTGCGATGGCTGCGGCGCTGTGCGGACGGGTTGACGCTCTGCTGCTGACCGGAGGCATGGCGCACTCTGATCGCCTGATTGCAGTGCTGACTGATTACGTGAAATGGATCGCTCCCATCATGCGATATCCGGGTGAGGACGAGTTGCAGGCTCTAGTGGAAGGCGCGCTGCGCATTCTGCGCGGCGAAGAGCAGGCGCGCGTGCTGGAAACTGTCGTGAAACCCGAGTCAGTCACTGTCTAGCTTCGAGATTGGCTGGAGCGCCGCTTCAGCGGTGCATACAAATACTCACGACTTCGCGACGCGGCTTCAGCCACTGAAGTAAATAGCGGTTTGTCGCGATCATAATGTCAGCGGCGATTCTTTCGAGTCTCGCCAGCGGGGTACAATCTCCCGGTCACAAGATCACCTCAGCGGCTAAAGCCGGAAGTCAATCCACCCCGATCTATGCACCGCTGAAGCGGTGCTCCACCCGGCTTCGCCGCGAAACCCGTACCGTAGGCCCGCTCTACCACCCCCGCCGGAACAAATCCCTCCCAGCATGCGTACAGGCCATGAGAGGATTCGGCCATGCATACCCTCGCCCAGGACCTTCGCTACGCGCTGCGTCAGATGCGGCAGGCGCCTGTCTTCACTCTGACCGCCGTTCTGACGCTGGCCATCGGCATTGGCGCGACGACCGCCATCTTCACGCTGGTGCACGCCATCATGCTGAAGTCGCTGCCGGTGGCCGACCCGGCGCAGTTGTATCGCATCGGAGACCGCCAGGTGGGTGGCGTCGCGGGTTGGGAAGACGATGACTGGAGCCTGTTCTCCTATCAGCTTTATCAGCGCCTGGCCGCCGCCGCGCCCGAGTTCGAGGAGACCACCGCATTTCAGGCGTCGCCGCAGATCCACAGTATCCGCAGCACTACCCGCGACAACGTGGCGCGGCCACTGCGCGCGGAGTTCGCTACCGGCAGCTACTTCCACGTGCTCGGCATTGGCGCCTTCGCCGGTCGCGTCTTCACCGGCGCGGACGACACGCCATCCGCCCCGCCAACCGCGGTGATGAGCTATCACACCTGGCAGCAGACCTACGGCTCCGATCCCGCGCTGATCGGGTCAACCTTTGTTATCGAGGGCCAGCCAGTCACGCTGATCGGCATTGCGCCGCCGGGCTTCTTCGGCGAGACGCTGCGTGACGACCCCCCTGACTTCTGGCTGCCCTTGCAACAGGAGCCGCTATACAACGGCCAGAACGCGCTGATGAAGAACCAGATGTCGAACTGGTTGTATGCCATCGGGCGGTTGCGGCCCGGCGCCAGCGTGAACGGCCTCGACGCACGCCTGACGCCCGTGCTGCAACGCTGGCTGCGTAATGAGGACCCGATTCCTGCTGAGTTTCGTACCCAGATCCAACAGACCATCTCCCACAAGTACGTTCGCCTGGCGCCGGCCGGCGGCGGTGTGGCGCGCATGAAAGAAGACTACGGCGCCAGCCTGCGCATTCTGCTGTCGGTCTGCGGTGCGGTGCTGCTGATTGCGTGCGCCAACATCGCCAACCTGCTCCTGGCGCGGGGCGCCGCGCGAAGAATGCAAACTGCGGTGCGGATTGCGCTCGGCGCCTCGCGCAGAAGACTCATCCGCCAGCAACTGACCGAAGCCGTGCTGCTGGCGCTGGTCGGCGGTATGCTGGGCATCGTCGTCGCCTATCTGGGCGCACGTTTCATACTGGCGCTGGCATTCAGCAGCGCGACCTTCACGCCCATCAATGTCACGCCGTCCTGGCCCGTGCTGGGATTTGGCTTTGCGCTCTCGCTGCTCACTGGAATTCTGTTCGGCGTTGGGCCCGCGTGGCTGGCTTCGCACTCCGATCCGGCTGAGGCGCTGCACGGCGCGAATCGCTCCACCCGCGAGCGCTCGTCGCTGCCACAGAAGATGCTGGTCGTCGGACAGGCCGCGCTCTCGCTGGTGCTGCTGGCCTGTGCCGGTTTGCTCACTAGCAGCCTGCGCAATCTGGAGCATCAGCAACTGGGCTTCAGCGTGAACAATCGCGTCAGCGTTCAGATCAATCCGCCACTGCCCAGTTACACGCCGGAGCGGCTGGATGCGCTGTATCAGGCGATTCAGGACCGGCTGCTGCAGCTGCCCAATGTACAGAGAGTCAGCCTGGCGCTGTACAGTCCGCTGAGCGGCGACAACTGGGGTGAGTGGGTCGCTGTCGAGGGCAAGGGCGATCCCAAACCGGACGAGGAGAATGGAGCTTCATGGGATCGGGTGAGCCGCTCCTACTTTTCCACCATTGGCCAGAATGTCGTGCGCGGCCGCGGTTTCGATCGCAGCGATACCTCGGGCTCGCGGGCCGTCGCTATCGTCAACGAAGCTTTCGTGCAACGTTTCTTCAAAAACCAAGATCCCCTGGGCAAGCACTTCGGCATGGACATGGCAGTCTTTGCCAAAACCTACGAGATCGTGGGCGTAGTGCGCGACGCGAAGTACACCGATCCGGACCAACCTGCCGGCGCGATGTTTTTTGCGCCACTGGAGCAGACTCTGCACTTCGACGAGCCGCTGATGCAAAATCTGGAAATTAAATCGCACTTCATGAATAGCATTCAGCTCGAGGTGCGCGGCGACACCCACAATCTTGAGCCGCAGTTGCGCCGCGCGCTCGCCGATGTCGATCCCAATCTGACCATCATCTCCGTCCAAACCATGCAGCAGCAGGTTGCCGACAACTTCGATCAGCAGCGCATGGTCGCGCGGCTGGCGGGAACTTTCGGCATTATCGCGCTGCTGCTGGCGGCCATCGGGCTGTACGGCGTAACCGCCTACACCGTCGCGCGGCGCACTAGCGAGATCGGCGTTCGCATGGCGCTGGGCGCGAATCGCGCCAGTATCGCGCGCCTGGTCCTGCGCGGAGCGTTTCTGCAGGTTGCGATTGGCTTGCTGATCGGAATTCCCATCGCCATCGGCGCTGGACGGCTCATGGCGTCCAGCCTCTACCAGGTGCGTAGTTGGGATCTTTCGGTGCTGGCGATCTCGATCGTGCTGCTCGGAATCTCCGCAGCCGCTGCGAGTCTTCTGCCGGCAAGCCGTGCTGCGTCCACCGATCCAGTGAAAGCGCTCCGCACGGACTGAATCACCACATTGGCCGGCTTCGCGATGCCCGCGAGGCTATTTTTGTTCGCCCTTGTTGACGAAGATATGGTAGGTGACGGCATCCCAGGCATTATGAATCGCTATGAAAAGCAGCGCTAGAGCTGCTGCAGCCACAGCAAACAGGCTACCGGACGCAGCCGAACGAATTGCGTAGGCCGATCCGGTCAGTGTCGCATACGCAGCCAACGGTAGCACCACGTGAAACATCCAGTCCTCAAGTTCCGGACTGTATGCGGATTGGGTTCGCATGCGCCGAAATACCACGACCTCGTATACGATTCCGATCATACCGAGTGCTCCCCACACAACCGCCGCGCTGTGAAGATGTTGCCACGGAGCGTTGATAATCGACGACAACAGCAGCACCGCACTGAAATGCACGATCGTGGGAGTGGCAAACGCTTCGCCGGCCTGCTGCGTACCGGCGCCGACCGGACGGCTCGCGATCAGCGTGATCACCACGAACTGCAGTCCAATTAGGGCGCCGGCGGATGACCCAACGATGACGTAGAAGTTCTCCCACCCGGCAAGTGCCGTCATGTTATCGAATCCCTCTTCTGTTGCCGGCACGCCAGAATCCACCGGTGCGGCGTTTTCGCATAGCAGTCAGTCGACCTGACTTGACTGAGATGTTACCAAGCGCCGCCTTGCCGCAGGACGAACCGGCGCAGCGCCTGTCGTATCACTCGCGGAGGGATCTGTAAGCGGTTGAAACAGGCGGTTTTGCAAACCCCCTCGACGCTCAGAGTTGTGAGCAGTCAACCAATTGGAAACACAGGCAGAAGCGGTGCTGGTCGTTCGAAACTTCCACCCCTGTAGTAAAACAGTAGTAGCCGGAGAGGTGGTGGAGCGGTTGAACACACCGGTCTTGAAAACCCCTTGACTCGACTGTAAATCAATGAGTTGGGGAGCAATTGTAGTAAAAACGTAGTAACGGAGAGGTGGCCGAGTGGTTGATGGCACCGGTCTTGAAAACCGGCAAGGGCGAAAGTCCTTCGGGGGTTCAAATCCCTCCCTCTCCGCCATCCGTTGGTTGCAGAACTCAGCCCAGATTTCGCAAACTCGGAACGTGTTTCGCTGCCAGTCAGCGCCGTTCTCTACTAGCGATCCATCAAGCCAATCAGCGTTGCGGCGACACGATTGATCTCGCCACGTAATGTGTATTCGTCGGGCACGCGGATCGTGTCGTCTTCCTCCCGCTCACGCGCCCGCTTGGCCGCCTGAACAAATTCGTACATCTTGTATAGGTGGAAGTAAATGTGCGCAGTATAGTTGTACGTGAGGCAAGTAGAAGTCTTCGACGAATTGTTCGAGCGCCATCGTGCTTTCAGGTGTCAACGTGCCGTCGTTCAGCCGAAGGAGAAAATTCGCCGACTCTGCACAAGCATCCTTCTTGCTCATGCGGTTCTTTCCAACCGCTTCACCAAGTTTTCGGCATTTCTGCAGATGCAGCGGCTCCGCCCCGGCGAAGTAGACATAGTCGTAATACCGCAAGTACCACTTACGGCCCTTTCTGAATACGTACCCTTTCTGTTTGCGACGAGTTCTTGTCACTTACTCTCCTTTCTTCGAACTCGTCCCACATTCCTGTTGCTGCCGGTGACAATACGCCTCTCCGCCCACTCTTCCAACTCCGGGCTGCCCCAGCGAAACCGGACGTACTTGCCGAACCGCACGTGGGGGAGCGGGTCATCGCAACGCTCGCGAACCCGCTCGCGAATCCACGTTTCGGGAACGGCCCACCGCGTTGCCAGCTCACGCG
>JASHXK010000036.1 GCA_030043575.1 Terriglobales bacterium | reverse complement strand
GAGCAGTTCACCGGCCTGCAGGGACGCTACGTGAAGATCGACGACACGGTGCGCAGCTTCCAGGAGATTGTTGACGGCAGGCACGACGAGATCCCTGAGCAGGCGTTCTACATGAAGGGCGACATCAACGAAGTGCTGGAAGAAGCCGCGAAGATGAAGGCGCAAGGCTAAGTACGGCCGTGGCACCTAGCACTTGGCATTTAGCCAAGACTGCAGCGACAAGATCATGGCAATAACTGACAACTGGCCACTGGCCACTGACAACTAATTCATGGCTGACACACTGCATCTCCAGATCATCACGCCGGACAAGCAGCTGGTGCGCGAAGACGTTGACCAGGTGCAGATTCCCGGCAAGACCGGATATCTGGGCGTGCTGCCCGGACACGCGCCGCTGCTGACCGAGTTGATGATTGGCGAGATCAGCTATAACCAAGGTGGCGAGACGCAGTATTTCGCAGTGTCGTGGGGATTTGCCGAAGTGTTACCGCACAAGGTGACCATTTTGGCGGATACCGCGGAGCGCGCGGAAGACATCGATGTGAAGCGGGCGCAGGAGGCCAAGACGCGCGCGGAAGAAGCGCTGCGCACTGCCGCTGCCGATCTCGATTTCGATGCCACGCTGTTTGCACTGCGCCGCGCAGAAGTTCGCCTGGAAGTCGCAGCCAAGGCCGGCCATACCACGGCGGCGCACTAACGCTCCCGAAACATGATTCCCGGCGCTCCGCGCGAAGCTCGTTGGATTTGCGCGCAGCCGCGCCGCTCTCTGCCTGCACGCGACCTGCAGCGGATGCTGGAGCGCGCGCTGGGAAGATGCACCATCCTCGACGCGCAGCCTCTGACCGACAGGCTGCGCAATGCTAACTTCACCCAAAACGGTCATAGCTGAATTACTTGAGTTTATCCGCGCTATAACGGAAAACCATGATCCCATCGTAATCCTGAGCGGCGACAATTCGGGCGCAAAGTATTGATCTATCAATCTCGCGTCCCCGTCTTGTCGAGCACTGTGAAACCAGCACCGCTCACAGTCTTATAACTTTCTTATAAATCATTTATGCGCACTTTATGCTTTCTAGTGTTCAATGATTGAACAAAGAAAGGCGCTGGATAGCATCATGAGAGTCCAGAAAGTCTTCACCATTGCAGGTAGCCACACAATCTACCTCACGTTTTCTTAACCCTGTTGTCGATGGTACACGCTCAGCCCTCAATGCCGCGCACAGGTCTTAAGCTGCAGATTCTATAAGGACTCTAACCACCAACGAAAAAGGGGACGCTGTGTTTCAAACAAGGCGGAAGCGCATTCAGAAGTGTATCTGGGCGATGGTAATGGGAGGAGTTGCAGTGGTGTGGACTTCGGGCGCACGTGCGCAGACGAATGAGCAGGCATCGGCTGTTCCTGCGAAGGGCGGCGCGGTTGGGTCGCCTGCGGCTCCGGATCCTGCGGATTCCAGTAGCGACACCAAGAACTCGAATGACTCCAAAAGCTCAGCCGACGCCAAGCCAACTACTCCAGCGAGTACTCCGGCGGATGCCACTTCTACCTTGCATGGCAACTTCTTTGAGCGATTTGGGCAAGCCTATCTGGAAGACTGGAAAGGCACGGATTCAAGTGGACCAGAGCCGGCGTATCGCGGCTATGCTGCGCCGGAAACGAATCCCCCTTTTCCCTTCACCGTCTGGCCGTATGGTGGATCGGTGACGATTGGTTATCCGTGGACGCAGTCCGGTCCACTGATGGAAGCTATCTGGAGCGGCCCCGGCGGTGAAACCTGGAAGAAGACCGGTATCCAAATCTATGGATGGATCAATGGTGGATTTAACGTGAGCACATCCACTAACGGTCACTATGCTAATGCGCCGGCGGCATACTACATCGTACCTGACTCTATCCAGCCGGACCAGGAGACGCTCTATATCGAGCGCCAACCGGATACTGTGCAGACAGACCATTTCGATTGGGGGTTCCGGATTACCAACTTGTATGGAATCGACTACCGGTTTACTACAGCAAAGGGATGGTTTAGCAGCCAGCTGTTACATCAGAATGCCAATGGCACGGTAGGTAATCAATATGGATACGACATGGTTATGGCATATGCCGACCTGTATTTTCCAAAAGTTGCCCAGGGGCTCAACGTTCGTATCGGACGATATATTTCACTTCCAGATATTGAGGCGCAATTAGCACCGAATAACTACACCTATAGCCACTCCTTGCTCTATACATATGATGCCTATACCCAGACAGGTGTCAATCTTACTCTCAAGCTTAATGACCGCTGGCTTTACCAGATTGGTCTATCCGCCGGGAATGACGTGGCGCCGTGGGTCGGTGAGCCAGATGCAAAGCCTACATTGAACTCATGTGTGGGGTATACCTGGACTAATGGTGGCGACAACCTCTACACTTGCCTCAACTCCTTAAATAGTGGCAAGTATGCCTATAACAACCTGCAGGCTTTCTATACGACGTGGTACCACAAGTTTAATAGCAGCTGGCACACAGCAACAGAAAGTTGGTACATGTACGAGAAAGATGTTCCCAACGTGAATAATCCAGCGGCGGCGTCGCTGCTGGAGCTCAATGCCAATGGAGCTGTTTGCGCCTCGCCGCAACAGTTGACCTGCTACGCTCCGGAATTCGCCATCTTAAACTATGTCGAAAAAGAGTTTTCCAAGACTAACTATATTTCCATCCGCAACGAATATTTCAACGACATTAGAGCACAGCGAACAGGATTCAAAACACAGTACACGGAAAACGGGCTCACATGGGGACACTGGATTGGTACGACGCTATTGTTTCGACCCGAGCTGAGATTCGAACATGCCTACGAGGCACCGGCATACGCCACGGGAACGAAATACAGCCAGTTCGTCGCTGCAGGAGATTTGATTCTCTTCTACTAGGCAGCAGCGCGATTAGGGAAGGTTGGGGCCACAGCTCTTCAGCTTCTCGTGGGTCGATTGCCATCGAGGGACGATCGTGTCAGGGAACTCCAACGAACTGTCGAGCGAGCGGCTGCAGTGGCTGGAAAAGCAGCTGCAGCTCATCAAGCACGCGTTGGCTCGACTCGGCCTGAAGGCCTGCTCGCAATGCGGGACGTTCTTCCCAGCCTCCGATACCGGAGCGCTGTTCGGCAGCCGGGAGCCGGTTTGCCTCGACTGCGTTCAGCAGTGGTGGCCGCGACGGTCCGAACTGCTCAACGGGCGGGAGCGCGACGTGGCCGAGCGCAGGCTGGTGACCTGGCTGATGCATCATCACGGATGCACCACGGTGAAGTTGCAGGAGCACCCTATGGATGCGCAGCGATTTCATATGATCGCCAGTTGCCAGCGTTGTGATCGCGCCGGAATCTGCGCGGGCAGCCGATGCGGTTCCTGCGATGGAAAAGGCACGGTTTGGTTGGTCGCCCCTGAACAGAGGATACGACATCTGCACTCTTCTTGAATCGATGCGGGCCACGGGACGGGCTCAGCGCACCATCCCCAATCCCAGTGCGGCCAGAAAGAACAGCACCAGCGCCAGTCGCCAGATCCCTCCTTCGGGCAGCGGTCCCTCGCCGGAGATGCGCGGAGGCACCCAGAACAGCGCCACCACCGCGAGAATCAGCGCCGGTACCAGCAAAAACGCCAGCAGCGCGTAATGCGCGCCATCCAGTGCGAACAGGGTGCCCTGCCGCAACGCCCCAGCCAATGCGCCTCCCAAAAACCAGCACAAAATAGCGCTGCCCAGTCCGGCCAGCGCGCCCAGGAGTCGCAAAATTGGCGATGTCATCTCGATGGCTAGCAGTTTACCAGTCGCTCTCGCCAGTGCGGAAGCGACGGCGATCGGCAGGCCCGATGTGGTGTACAAAAGATCTCGCTATCCATTTGACCGCAGAGTTATGATCGCAGCAAAGAGACATTGGTCGAACGGAGGAACAGCTGTATGTTCACCACGTGGCTCATCGTTCTGGGAATTATTGTGTTGGTTACTGGCACCGTGTTGCGCACCATTCTCATGATGCGCTCCAGCGACGCGACGCCGCGCGAAGCGCGCCCGCTGCATGGCCGCGAACTCATCCGCCAGTATCGCCGGATGTTCCCGCACAGCCGGGCGCCGCGAGTCATGCAGGCCGTCCTGCTTTGCGGCGCCGTTATGCTTTGCGCCGGCGTGGCCGTGAAGCTTGTGCGGTAAGGCAACGACGGCGGCTAGCGAACCGGCGTTACCGCATTAGGGCCCACGCGGCTCAGCCTCCACGGCTTGGGCTTGGGCATGCCCGGCGGCATGGACATGGCAACCATCTTGACCTCGGCGGTTTCGGCGCCGGTCAGCCGCAGCAGATAGTGGTCGGTCTGCTGGGTGCCGTTTTCCTTCACCGTCAGCAGCAGGCCATCGCCGTTGAGCTCGGCGTTCTCCACCGAGCCGACCAGCAACTCCTCGCCCACGCTCTTGATGTCGCCCTGATCGGTGAACTTGACGTCGTTCTGCCGCTGCAGCGTGCCGGTCATGGCTGTGCCCTGCTGCGTCAAGCGGATGGTGATCCAGGCCTTGCCATTGAAGGTGCCAATCCACGAGCCCGCGTAGCCCGCCAGCGGCGACTTGCGCGCCGGAGCGTTCTGCAATCCCGGTGTCATGGAAGTTTGGGCGACCGCCATCGCGGTTGTGCCTACGACTAACAATGCGATCAACAGGAAGCGCCGCATATGAGTTTCTCCTCGTAGTTTGTTGCGTCAAAATTGTACCCCAGTGAGGGCGAACTTGGCGCGGACGTCTCAGGAGGATGGCGAGGAGTGCATCTATGGGGCAAAGTAGCCGGAGATGTCGAGGATGAGCTGCGTGAGTCCCTGAGCCCAGGCATCGATGGAGCCGTTGTTCGTGGGCACAATCGCCATGTTCGAGGTGATGAAGCCGTCGTAGGCGTTGAGCGTTGAGACCACGGGTTGCGGCTGACCGTCAGCCCAGAGGGTGAGAAATGGCATCGATCCCGGCGGCACCACCGTCGCGTTGAAGATGTAGGCCTTAGCGGTGCTGGGCGGAGCGCACGCGCTGCCCACCACGTTCACGGTCAACTCGCCCATGAACTGCCCGCCGCTTTGCCGCGTATCCAGCACGCGGCAGGGCGGCGATGGGTACATCGACAGTCCGCCGGTTGCCGGTGCGGCGAAGTAGCCGTTGATGTCGATGATGAGATCGGTCGAGTTATAGGCGTAGACATCGATGTCGCCATCCGAAGCAGCCGGCACAATGGCTGCGTTCGCAACCACCGTTGCGGTCGGATTGTTGAGCGTCGAGACCACCGGCTGGGTTTGACCCGCGGGCCACACGGTCAGATAACCTAACGGCTGTCCCGCGGGATTGGGCACAACCGTGACGTTGAACGAATAGGCCAGCGGATTGGTGATGCCCTGCAAACAGGGACTCGAAAGAATGGGCAGATCGCGCTGCTGCTGCGTCTGCAGGCGCGGCGCTCCTAGCCCTTGCGGGAAGTTGGTCTGACGCGTGTCGACCACGCGACACGGCGTCAGGGGATAAAACTGCAACGTCTGCGAGCTGGCCGGCGCGAAGTAGCCGTCGATGTCGAGCAGGAGATTCGTGGTGTCGGTGACGTAGACGTTCACAGCGCCGTTCAGGCCGGCAGGAACTACGGCGGCGTTCGCCTTAATCCTGCCATCCGGCGAATTCATGGTGGAAACCAGCGGTTGGCCCCCACCCGTAGGCCAAATGGTCAGATAGCCAAGCGTGGTTGTCGGAAGCACCGTGACGTTCAGAGAATAGGCTTCGGCATTCGAGGGAATCGTGCTGCCGCAAGAGCCTTCCTGCGGTAACGCGAAGGTTGTGGTCGTGTTGCCCTGCAGGGGCTGACCGCCGTTCTGCCGGGTATCGACCAGGCGACATGGCGATAAGGGAACGAACTGCCAGGCGCCGAAGTTGCTGAACTGAAACGCCACCAGGTAGCTGTTGGCCGGCACCAGCAACATGCCGTTGCCTGCACTGAGTCCCGGCAAAGGCACGCTGGAGTACTCTGGGCAAGAAATAGTCTGACCGACATTCGTGGAAAAGACCGTGTTGCCGTTGGTAGCCGAGTAGCCGTAGAAATTCCCTAGAGTAGTCCCGGCATAAACGATTCCGTTCACCACGATGGGAGCGCAGGAATAGCTGTCGTTACTCTGGGGCATTGCGGTCCACAAGGTCTGCGAAGTCGAAAGATCGACTGCGGTCAGTGAACTGGCCTCGGTATAGAAGGCTGTTCCTTGCCAGAACGCCGGCGAATAATGGCTGTTGAACCCACCTGTATAGAGGCCAGTGCTCGCGTTGAGGGTGATGCCGTCGGTCGGATAGACGCCGATGGCAAGATCGCGGACGTAGGCAAGCCCCTGGTAGATGGCAACACTGTCTCCGCCACCACCATCGCACAATGGGTTGTAATGCCAAATCAGGTCGCCGCTGGTGGGATTAAATTTGTACGTCTGTGGGCAGGAGTAAGAGACATACATTCCATCGGAGGTGACTGCGGGAGCAGAGGAATCGCCGTTCTCAACCGGTTGCGTCCACAGCAGCATTCCATCCGATTCTCGTACCGCGTAGACGGTCCCCCCCTCCCCCGCCCCACCCGTATAGACGATGCCGTTCACCGCCGTTGGTGCAGAGGTGAAACCGGATTGGCCCGGCAAGCTCGTAGCCCAGAGCTGGTGTCCATCGACGGCGGAAAAGGCGAACATCTCTCCGTAGCCCTGCAGCGTGGAGAACGGCACAGCGAATAGAACGCCGTTATCGTAGGCCGCGCCAACCCAGCCGCCATCGTAGCCCGAGGGGACGGGCTGACTCCAGAGGACTTGCCCCGTTGCGGCATCAAGGGCGTACAACACGGCGTTTGCGTATCCGACGGCCACGAAGATGCGTGTGCCCACAATGATCGGATACGAAACGACACCGCCTCCAAGGAAGACTGACCAAGCCTGGGTTAGCGGCGGAGACATGTCGGGAAAGTA
>JASHXK010000325.1 GCA_030043575.1 Terriglobales bacterium | reverse complement strand
CGTAAATGGTGCAGATGTTGGGGTGGTTCAGCGCTGATGCCGCCTTGGCTTCGCGCCGAAATCTCTCCAAAGCATGCTGATCTTGGGCTACGTCCTCAGGTAGGAATTTGAGTGCGACGAAGCGGTCGAGCCGCGTGTCCTCGGCCTTGTACACCACACCCATGCCGCCTCCGCCGAGCTTGCTGACGATGCGGTAGTGGGAGATAACTTGATCGATCACTGGCGCGCATCTTACGTGGCTCAAACAGGCTAGTCAATGAGCGAATGGCGCTTAAGTCATGCCCGCAAGGATAACTGTTGTAACACCACATTACACAAGTAATCCGGCTGGGGCGTGTCAGGCGTAGGATTATTTGCGCTAAGTCTTGATTAGAATAATTGACAACTCTGTTTGCGTAACCGAAAAAGGCCGATCGCCGCGACATTTCATTAAGGCTGGCGACGATTTCTCCTCAATGTCAGATACTTGTGCGGCCAAATACGGTATCGCTCCCGTCCCCTTGTTGGAGTAGTTCAGCATTCTAGCTGTGCGCAATAAAGGCAGGGAACTCGTGCCCCGATAGCAAGAACGAAACAAACCCCAAACAATCGGGTTTCCAGTGGTCAGCAACACACCAGGACATAATGAGCGTGCGATGGGATCCCACCGCAAAGCATCGGCCCCGGGGTAAATCTAGCTATCTAAGATGTTCGGTTCGGTCTGCGTCTTGTGCCGCGATGTAGGTTGCTTGCGGCCATGCTTCACGCGGTTCTGGGTAAGGAGGACTTATCGTGCGAGGCAATCGACTTTCCAGTGGATTGAGGACGGCCATTGCGACTTTGATCGCAGCCGTTTTTGCGACCATCACCTGCGCGGCACAGGAAACCGTGCTGCACAGCTTTGGTAACGGCACGGACGGCACGCTGCCATTAGCGGGGCTGATCTTCGATGGCGCGGGCAATCTCTACGGCACGACCTCGCTAGGCGGAGTGAATAGCCAGGGAGCGGTGTTCGAGCTCTCGCCGCAGCAGGGCGGGGGTTACACCGAGACGGTGCTGCACAGCTTCGGCGGCGGTACGGACGGACAGTTTCCCTACGCCAGCAGCCTGGTCTTCGACGCGGCCGGAAATCTCTACGGCACCACCCAATTTGGCGGCATTTACAACGCCGGAACGGTCTTCGAGTTGTCGCCCAACGGCCAGGGTGGGTGGAACGAGGCGGTGCTCTACAGCTTCGGTAACGGCACGTACGATGGACAAAACCCCTTCACCGGTTTGATCTTTGATGCTGCCGGCAATCTCTATGGCACGACCTACGACGGCGGCGTGTATGGATTCGGGACGGCGTTCGAGTTGTCGCCTAACGGCCACGGCGGCTGGACCGAGGCGGTGCTCTATAGCTTCGGCAACGGCACGGGTGTCGGGCGATATCCCCGAGCCGGGCTGACCTTCGATGCTGCCGGCAATCTCTACGGCGTGTGCAAATTCGGCGGCCTGTATGGCTGGGGGACGGCGTTCGAGTTGTCGCCTGGCCAGGGAGGCTGGACGGACACGACGCTCCACACCTTCAACAACAACGGTTCGGACGGCTACGAGCCCTTAAGCAAACTGGCCTTTGATGCTGCCGGCAATCTCTACGGCACAACCAACTTCGGCGGCAGCTATTGCAGCGGCAATGGCGGATGCGGCACTGTGTTCGAGTTGACGCCCGCAGGCGGCGGAGCGTGGACGGAGACGGTGCTGCACAGTTTCGGCAACGGCACCGATGGACAACTTCCCATAGGTTCCCTGATCTTCGATGCCGCCGGCAATCTCTACGGCACCGCCTCCGGCGGTGGCGCCAGCAACTTCGGAGCAGTATTCAAGATGTCGCCCGCAGGAGGCGGGAGTTGGACGGAGACGGTGCTGTACCCCTTCGGCGGCGGCACCGACGGGACCGATCCCTGGTCCAACCTGATCTTCGATAACGCCGGAAATGTCTACGGCACCACTCGCACGGGCGGCAGCTATTGCACTGGCGTTGGCGGCTGCGGCACGGTGTTCGAGCTTCAAACCGGAGCGCCTCTTTACATGCTGACCGTATCGCCCTTCGGTACTGGAACCGTTACCAGCACCGACGGCTTCATCAACTGCCCCGGCACGTGCAGCCACTCGTATGCTCCCGAAACGCAGGTGACGCTGAATGCGACTGCAGGCCAGGGATGGTCTTTTGGGGGATGGAATGGTGCTGGGTGTCTGGGCACTGGTTCCTGCGCAATTACCATAACGCAATCCTCAACGGTCGACGCCATCTTTTCCCAAGCGCTTCAGTTGATCACCGTCACGCCCTGCCGTGTAGTAGATACGCGCGGCCAAGACGGCGAGTTCGGCGGACCGGCGCTTGCGGGCGGAACTTCGCGCAGCTTCCCGATTCCGCAGCAGACCCTTTGCGACATTCCCGCTAGCGCCGCCGCCTACTCCTTGAATGTCACCGTGGTGCCGGATGGAACGCTGGGATATTTGACCATCTGGCCTACAGGAGAGAACCAGCCGGTTGTGTCCACGCTGAACTCCACGGACGGACGCATCAAAGCCAACGCCGCCATTGTCCCGGCTGGGACGAACGGCGCGGTCAGCGTGTATGTCAGCAACACCACCAATGTCATCCTCGACATTGACGGCTACTTCACACAGCCCGGCTCCGATACCTACCAGTTCTATCCGCTGACGCCCTGCCGTCTGGTCGACACTCGCGGTATCGATGGTCCACTGGGAGGCCCGCGCTTACCAGCGCAAACGCCGCGCACCTTTCCACTGCTGGAAAGCAGTTGCATTCCACAGGGTCTCAACCCGCTGGCATACTCGCTCAACTTTACGGTCGTGCCCAATCCTTCGGGACAGCAACTCGGCTACCTGACGGTCTGGCCAACTGGCGAGTCGCAACCCGTGGTCTCGACTCTAAACAATCCCACCGCAACGGTTGTGGCAAACGGCGCGATTGTGCCTGCGGGGACCGGTGGCGACATCGATGTCTACGCCTACAACACCACTGATCTGTTGATTGATGTCAATGGCTACTTTGCTGCGCCGGGAATGGGTGGATTATCCATGTATTCCGCAGCCCCTTGCCGACTGCTGGATACGCGCCAGAACAATGGTCAGCCGTTCATGGGTGAGAAAACGGTGAATGTGGTGGGCAGCGTCTGTGCTCCGCCCAGCACCGCACAGGCATATATCTTCAACGCTACGGTAGTGCCGCCGGGCTCGATGCCTTACCTCACCCTATGGCCTGACGGCGAGCAACAGCCCGTAGTCTCAACGCTGAATGCGTATGACGGCTTCACCACTTCCAACATGGCGATTGTGCCGACAACCAACGGCTCCATCGACGCCTGGGCTCAGGGGCTGACGCAGCTGATCCTCGACATCTCGGGCTACTTCGCGCCGTAGGTATAAGCTGGTCCGTGCGCCTGTCTTAGCAGGCACTTCAGACGGTTCATTGGTTTCGGGTTTATCGCAGGTAAGGGTATTGGCCGTCAAGAAATGAACGGGGGCTGGCGCGTCCCGCAGTTAATAACTGGCGATAAATCGCCGTTTCACCAGTAATCTGCCGGCCCATCTAACTCATCCAACTCCCTGTACCTTCTATGTCGAAGACCGGCAAGATCATCCAGATCGTCATCCTGGTCGCCATTGTTGCGGCGGCCATCAACCTCTATCTCATCTACCGCGAGCGGCGCACCGGCGTCTCCGTCGCCGTGCAACCGAAGGTCGCACTCGATCCCGACTACTACGTCGTGCCCAAGAAGCTGCATCCGCAGGATCTAAAGGACGCCAAAGAGCTGACCAAACAGCCGGTTTGGGTGCGCGACGGCTATCGATACGCCTACTATCCCTATGCCGGCCACAGCGACTTCGAGCACACCGCCGGCACCCTGGGCCCGATCGAGAAGCTCGAGATCAAGGACGTGGTACTCGATCGCACGCCGGACTCGTCGTCGCAAAAGCAGGTGATGGCCGTCTTCGAGAAGGATGGCAAGCGCTACGCCTTCCCCATCGGCGTGGAAGAGCAAGGCAACTACACCATCTACAGTGACGACATTCTCTTCATCCAGGATCCGCACGAGCTTTACAAGCACTGGTCTGCCAATACCTGGAAGGCGATTGAAAACCACGAGGTCAAGCCGGGCATGAACGAGCTGCAGGCGTTCTTCGCCATAGGCATAGGCAGCCCCGAAGGAACGGGAATGAATAATCCGCGCATCGTCGATTTCCCCAACAACGGCCATCCCGTGCGCGTCACCTTCACCGACGGCAAGGCGACAGACATCCAGCAGGGAACGTGAGAGCAGTTGTCCGTTGTCGGTTGTCCAGCAGTCGAGACTCAGCCGCCTCGTAGTTTTCCGGTAAGTGCGGGCCTTTAGGCGAGCGTCGAGCCCGCTTCTTGCATGATCTGCGCCCGCTTCAGCCGGCAGCTTGCGTGTGCCACGTCCGCTCACGCTCCGGAGGCTGTCCGCTCGAATCGGGCGTTGCCCCCAGTCAAGCGGTACACTCGTGGCAGCACCTGTTGATTGGCAGGAGGACATCGTGAAAGCCATACGCGTGCACCAATTCGGCGGCCCGGAAGTTTTGAAGCTGGAGGAGCTCCCCGATCCGCAGCCGGGTCCGGAACAGGTTGTCATTCGCGTCCATGCCGCGGGGGTGAACCCCGTCGATGCTTACATCCGCACCGGCACCTACGTCTTCAAGCCGAACCTGCCCTACACGCCGGGATATGACGCTGGGGGAATGGTAACCGCTATCGGTCGCGACGTGAAGAAGTTCAAGTCCGGTGACCGCGTTTACATTACCGAATCGACAACCGGGACTTACGCCGAGCGAGCATTGGCCGATCAATCCAAAGTTCACCCGTTGCCGGATCATGTCAGCTTTGAGCAGGGCGCCGCAATGGGCGTTCCTTACGGTACTGCGTATCGCGGACTCTTTCAGCGTGCACATGCCAAGCCGGGTGAGACGGTGCTGATTCACGGCGCCAGCGGTGGGGTGGGCACCGCGGCGGTGCAGCTGGCCCGTGCCGCCGGCATGATTGTCATCGGCACGGCCGGCAGTGAGGACGGAATCAAGCTGGTGACGGAGCAAGGTGCGCAGTACGGCCTCAATCACTCGAAGGACGGATACCTTGATGAGTTGATGAAGCTGACTAATGGACAGGGCGTGAATGTGATCATCGAGCTGCTGGCAAACAAGAATCTGGGCCGCGACCTGACGGTGCTGGCCAGAAACGGTCGCGCCATCGTTATCGGCAGCCGCGGCACCGTGGAAATCGACCCTCGCAATACGATGGGTCGCGAGACCGACATTCGTGGCGTGACTCTGGGCAGTACCTCCGAACCGGAATATCGCGAGATGCATGCCGCGCTGACTGCAGGTTTGGAGAATGGAACATTACGGCCGCTAATTGGCAAGAAGATTCCGCTGGCGGACGCCGCACGCGCGCAGGAAGAGATCATGCAGCCCTCAGGGGCGCACGGAAAGATGGTGCTGGTGCTGTAATCGCGGCCAGATTACGAGGTCGGGTTCAGAGTAGGCATGTCCCTCGCTCTGTTGCGCACAAAACGATCCTAAGCCGCGGAATGGACCGGTACCTGGAGTTTCTCCAGGACGCCTTCCAGCATGTTGCAACGCTCGCGCAGTGCCGCTCTAAATTCGTGATGGTCGGCCTTGGCGATGTCGTGCAACAGGTGTTTGTGCCGTTCTTGCAAGAACTCAAGGAGCAGATCATGCTCCTTGTCGGTCAGCCGCAGTTCCATGGCGACCTCCTATCCCAACCAGGGAGCTTATAAGACTATTGTAGTCCCGCAACGTTTTTCGACCCAAGTGACCAAAGGCTTGTTTTGGTTCTGGACGAACGTAGGTCAAAGTGCTGCCGTGCGGATTCGCACACTAACATCCGTCTCACAAAGTCGATCGGCGGTTGCGGGGATGACCACCAGTTGCAGCGCATTGCCAATCACGATTCTCCGGGCCAATGCCGCTCTCCGGGTATTGCCTGCTGCTACTACAATCGTAGCCATGCTCCGGAATCTGGCCACCTGCGGTGTCTTCACTCTAATTCTCTCGCTCCAGATTTCGGCCTACGCAATTGCTGCGGGTGAATCTCTGCAGAATGCCGCATCGCACGCCATGGCGGGACGCAGCGGGACCGCCGTCGTACTCGACGTCCATTCCGGCCAGGTGCTCGCTGCCTATCATCTGGATGTCGCAGCGCGCCGTGTGGCTCATCCCGGTTCCAGCATCAAGCCATTCACCTTGATGGCGCTTCTGGAACTGGACAAAGTGAACGAACAAACCGCGCTGATGTGCAGGCGTTCGCTGTGGATCGGCGGCCACAAGCTCGATTGCACTCATCCTGCAACCGCCCAGCCGCTCGATCCGGCGGCCGCATTGGCGTATTCCTGCAACTCCTATTTTTCCGCCGTGGCTCTACGCTTGACTCCTGCGCAATTGCGCGACAGCCTTGCGCGGGACGGATTTTCTTCCGCGACGTTGCTGGCTCCGGATGAAGCTGCGGGTAGCATCGCGCTGGCACAATCGCTCCAACAGTTGCAACTGGAAGCCATCGGCGAGTGGGGAATTAGCGTCACGCCGCTGCAGATGCTGCGAGCCTATCGCCAGCTCGCACTGCTCGAGTCGAAGCACGATGCCAGGCTCGATCCGCTGTTTGCCGGACTGGCGCAGTCGGTGGCCTACGGCATGGGACGCGAAGCGCAGCCGTCCGCCGCGATGAAGGTCGCCGGCAAGACAGGAACCGCGTCTGCCGGCGAAGGCGCATGGACTCATGCCTGGTTTGCCGGCTACGCTCCGGCGGAAAATCCCGAAATCGTGCTGGTGGTTTTTCTGGAGAAGGGACACGGCGGCAGCGACGCTGCAACCGTGGCGCGCCAGATCTTCTCCGCATTCGCCGATCGGAAAAAATCCGCTGCGATGCAGGCCCGAGGAGCCACGCGATGAAGCGAATCGCCGCCCTACTCGGCTTGTTGTTGATGCTGCCGACTGCTGACGTCGCCGGAGCAGCTTCCAGCGACGTTACTTCGAAGGCCACGCCACATAACGGCTTTCCGCAAACCGTTCGCGTGCGTCTGTGGTATCTGCATCCGCCGCATGAGCTGCGAATGCGCGCCGATGCCGGCCAGGCGCAGCTCCGCAAGTGCGCAACCTGCAAAGATTCGCCCATAACGTCGCTGGTCGCACAAGCGTCAGGCTCGTCGATCGTGCTCGATCGCTCGCCGGCATCCGAGTTGCTCCTCAGCGGCAACTATCAGCTCACCGCGGCCGATTCGCCGCCGATTCATGCCGACTTTTCCATCGAGCTGCGCGCCGAGAACAATCATCTGCTTGTCACCGCGCTGATGCCGATGGAAGAGTACATCGCCGGAGTTCTTGCCGGCGAGACTGGTAACTTCAAGTCGGATGAGGCGCTGAAGGCGATGGCCGTGGCCGCGCGCACCTTTGCCATGCACTTCGGCAGTCGCCATGCCCTCGATGGCTTCGACTTCTGCGACACCACCCATTGCCAGGACCTGCGGCTTGCCGGGATCAATCCGCACCTGCGTCAGATCGCGGAAGCCACCGCGGGCGAAGTGCTGTGGTATGACGGCGAACCTGCCGCGACCTATTACTACGCCGATTGCGGCGGCACCACCGAAGACGGTCACTACATTCTGGGCAACGACGAAGCGCCGGCGCCGTACCTGAGGCAGCACTCCGATCGCTACTGCATTCGCGAGGGCGGCTCGCAGTGGAGCAGCGAAATTTCCCGGCGCGAGTTGCAGGCCGCATTGGCGGACGACGGCATCGCCATTCCTGGCAAGCTGCGCTCGGTTTCCGTGTTGCATCGCACGCCGAGCGGACGCGTGGAATTTCTGCGCCTCACCGGCAGCAGCAGCGTGACCGTATCGGCGCTGCTGTTCCGCTCCGCTGTTGGTCGCCACATCGGATGGGAGCGGCTCAAAAGCAACTGGTACGAGGTGAATGTGCGTGGCGACCAGGTTGTTTTCCACGGCCGTGGACGCGGGCACGGTGTAGGTTTGTGCCAGATTGGCGCGGAAGTCATGGGCGAAGAAGGCCATTCGTATCGCGAGATTCTTGCCTTCTACTATCCGGGAACTCGGCTCGGCATCTCGGCGCAGGGCATCGTCTGGCAGCAATTCGCTAATGAGGACATCGAGCTATTCACCACGCGGCCCGACCGCGATCGTTCGCTTCTGCCGGTCGCGACGCGCCTCATGCACGAGTCGGAAGAGAGCACGGGATTTGTTTATCAGGCCAAGCCGAGGCTCAAGGTATATGCCACCGTCGCCGAGTTTCGCAATTCCACCGGTGAGCCGGGATGGGTCGCCGCGTCGACCAGGGGAAAGACCATCCAGATGCAGCCGTCGGATGTGTTGCGCGACGCGGGCACGCTCGATAGCACAATTCATCACGAACTGCTGCACATGCTCATCGACTCGTACACGCAGCCAGGAACGCCGTTGTGGTTTCGCGAAGGCCTGGTGCTCTATTTGACCGCGCCGAACGACGCCACGCCGCAGGCGATCGCTTCGGCCGATGTCGCCGTGCTGGAGAGATCGTTGCGTGCTCCGCGCAGCGAGGAAGAACTGCGTCGCGCCTACGCCGAAGCGCGAGCGCGTGTCGCCCAACTCGCGCAGCAATACGGAAAAGACACTCTTTTGCAGTGGGTACAGAACGGCCTGCCCGCTGAAGCAACAGGCACGATCCAACGTGCCGGAGCGCACTAGATCTC
>JASHXK010000324.1 GCA_030043575.1 Terriglobales bacterium | reverse complement strand
GCGCTGGTAACAATGAAAGCGCAACGCGTCGGCCGGCCGCACCAGTGGCAGTACTCGACCTGGATCAGAGGCGGAAACGCTATCGTCGCCTACGTTCGCTACATCGGGAAGGCCCTGTGGCCATCGAAGCTTGCGATTATGTACCTTCATCCGGGCGACTCTCTGCGGCTATGGCAGGTTGTTGTGGCCGGCTTGCTGCTGCTGGCGATCACCGCATTGGTGATCGTCGGGCGGCGCTACCGCTATCTGCCGGTGGGGTGGTTCTGGTTCCTGGTCACGCTGGTTCCGACGATCGGCTTCGTCCAGGTCGGCCGGCAGGCGCTGGCGGACCGCTACGCGTACCAGTCGTTTGTCGGGCTGTTTCTTCTCATCTGCTGGGGCGCCGCTGACGCGGCGCGGGAACGCCATCTGCCCAAGGCTGCGTTGCCCAGTGTGAGCCTTGCAGTCCTGCTGGTACTAGCGATCGTTACTCATCGGCAGATCGGCTACTGGGGTGACAATTTGACATTGTGGTCGCACGCTGAACAGGTTACCAAGGACAATTGGGTCGCCGAAGACATGGTCGCGGGCATTCTGCTGAACCAGGGACATCACGACGAAGCCATGGCTCACTATAGGGCCGCGGCCGCCATCAATCCGACCGATGCCGGCAGCAATCTCGCAATTGCGCTTTATGAACAGGCCACCGGCAACCTGCCTGAAGCGATTCGGCGATACAAGGCCGCTCTTGTGGAGATGGACGATCCGCTGGAACAGGCGAAGGCGTTTCAGAACATGGCCATCGCCTATCGCGATGAAGGCGAGATTCAGCAGTCTGTGGAGGCCTACGCGAAATCGAAAAAGCTGCGGGCTCTGGCTGCGCGACGGGTGCCTTGACCAGGTGGAAATTTCGGCCCTCAGGAGTCGTGACGCTCTTGCCCAACCGGGCCCTTCCGCGGATTCGAGAATTTCCTTTTCTTTGAAAGGGCGCGGCTTCAGCCGTGCCGCTTCGGTGCCGCCAAGGAATTGCCTTTAGGCCTTAGGGTTCGACCCTCAGCGGCTAAAGCCGGGCCGGAAGCGATGCTCGACGGCGCGCCTTAAGGCGCGCCCTTTCCAAGAAGCACGGATACATCAATTGTGGGGAGGGTTTGGTTGCACAAACGCTCCATTCGCGCGAAAATGCCTCAGCTTAGGCTCCGCGTCAATTCCATCGTTCTCGCGCGGCCAAAAGGAAAACCCGCTTTCATACGAGGGCCTCATGATACCGCAGTTGCAGCGGGACACCCCGGTTTCGTCCCCGGAGATGGCGCCGCACTGGTCACTGCCGACCCGCATCGTCTTTCGCTTCTTCTTCTGCTACTTCCTGCTCTACGTCTACCCCAAATCCGTGGGTTCGCTCGGCGCCTTCGTCAAATACAACAACCCTATCCGTGATATGTGGCACGCGGTAGTGCCCTGGGTAGGAACAAACATTCTTCACATCAGCGGCGACTACACGGAGGTCGCCAACGGCAGCGGAGACCAGATCTATGACTATGTACTGGTCTTCTGCATTTTTGTGACTGCCGTGATCGCGGCTGCCATCTGGTCCTGGCTTGACCGCAAGCGTACGAATTATGAGGTGCTGTATCAATGGCTGCGGATCTTCGTTCGCATGTCGATCGCCGTGGCCATGATTATTTATGGCGCCGACAAGCTATATCGCATGCAGTTCGCTGCGCCGGCGTTGTGGCGTTATGTCGACAGCTACAGTCGCACCTCGCCGATGGGATTGCTCTGGGCATTCATGGGGATGTCGCGCGGCTACAGCTTCATGGGCGGCGTGGGCGAGATGGCGGGAGGCTTGCTGCTCATCGTTCCCAGTCTCACCACCTTGGGCGCTCTGATCACCCTGGGAATGATGGGCAACGTCCTCATGCTGAACATCTTCTACGACGTGCCCAGAAAGATTTATTCCATCCACCTGATCCTGTTCTGCCTGTTCCTATTACTGCCAGACATGCGGCGCCTGCTGGATTTTTTCATCCTGAACCGCAAGACACAGCTCACCCCTTCGGGTAAGGTCTTCCGCGACAGAAAGCTGAACTACTGTGTGCTGGCGCTGCAATTACTGATCGGAGTGGTCGCCTTGTCAGGGGCTTTGGTCCAGGCGCACAAGGACCAGATCAAGAACGAAACTTATATCCAAGCGCCTTTTCGCGGCATCTGGTCGGTCACCGATTTCAGCTTCGACAACAATCCCCGGCCGCCTCTGCTGACCGACACCGATCGCTGGCAGCGCGTCATCTTCGATGCTCCGCAGGTGGTGACCGTTCAGGCCATGGACGGGACGCTTAAGAGCTACTTCCTTCAACTGGACACGGGTAACAAGTGGATTACGCTTTGGGATACATCGAATCCCACGTGGAACGCACGCCTCACGTATGACACGACTCACCCGGACAAGATTACGTTCGAGGGACGATGGGGCCAGCATCCAGTATCGGCCCATCTCGACCGGGTGGATATGTCCGATCCAGTAAAATTCCTGCTGATCAATCGCGGATTCCATTGGGTCACTGCCTACCCCCACAACCGCTGACCCAGTCGATAATGGAGATCGCCTGGGCAAGAGGGCGTTGATGATATCGCAGCCGCAGCAGGAAACCGTAACCGTTTCGGCACCAGGCCTGCCACGCTGGTCCCTGGCCACCCGCGTTGGATTTCGCTTCGCGTTCTCGTATTTCCTGCTGTGGATTGCGCCGGGAGCGGTGGGCGCGCTCGGCCTGCAGGAGCGAACCATCAGCACTCCCTTTCGCGACCTCTGGGTTTCCATGTGGCATCAGGTTGTCCCCTGGGTGGGAGCGAACGTGCTTCACCTGCAGGGCAGCTTTGCGGAGGTCGCCAACGGCAGCGGCGACGAACTTTACGATTACGTCCTGATCGTCTGCATCTTTGTCCTGGCCGCTGTCCTGACCGTCATCTGGTCGGTGCTGGACCGCAAGCGGCTTGAGTATCGGCAGCTCTACGCGTGGCTGCGATTGCTGATGCGTCTTACGGTGGGCGCCGCGATGATTGGCTACGGGCTGAAGAAGATTTTCTGGTCGCAGTTTCCCGAACCGCCGTTAGCCAAGCTGGTGGATACTTTCGGACAGACATCGCCGATGGGCTTGCTGTGGACCTTCATGGGCGAATCGAGGTTCTACAGCCTGGCGGGAGGCATCGGCGAAACGCTGGGTGTCGTGCTGCTGTTTGTGCCGCGCTTCACCGCGCTGGGTGCCATCGTCAGCTTTGGCATGATGAGCAACGTCCTGCTCTTGAATCTGGGCTACGACGTTCCGCGAAAAATCTATTCCATTCACCTGGTGATCTTCTGCCTGTTCCTTTTGCTGCCGGATTTTCGGCGTCTGGCCAACGTATTCGTGTTCAATCGCCGTGCCGAAGCCGTAGAAGAGGTGCCGCTGTTTAAGGACAGGCAGTTTAACTTTGCCGCTCTGCTGCTGCAGTTTGTCTTCGGCATTCTGGTGATTTTCCTGAGCGGCAAGGAAGCGTATCTGGACTCGGTGAAAGCTGCGACTCACCTGCCTGCGCCGATTCGCGGCATTTGGACAGTGGAGCAATTTGCTATTGATGGCGTGCCGCATCCCGCCATGCTTACCGACACGGAGCGCTGGAATCGCGTGATCTTCGACAACGCTGATCTGCTCACGATTCAGCCCATGAACGGCTCCTTGCAGGAATATGATCTCAAGCTCGATCCCGAACTACGAAGCTTCGGCTTCACCAGGCCGGGCTCAACTACGGTCGATGGTGTATTCACGCTGAGCCAGCCGCAATGGGATCACATCACGCTGGATGGGAAGTTCGACGGCCGGACGGTATCCGCCAGCCTCCACCGCGTGGATCTTTCCGATCCGTCTCAGTTCTTGCTCATCAATCGCGGCTTCCATTGGGTTAACGATTCCATTCACAATCGCTGAGCCCCACTTTCCTTACGATGCCTATTTGGATCCGGCAATTTGCGAAGCGAAGTTCCCGCCGCACGCAGCGTGCAGGATGGATAAGGCAATTGGCCCTGGTTCGGGAATGAAAGGCAAGAAATAAAGCCGGAGCACTGGGCTCCGGCTTCGAGAAATGACCTGGGGGAAGGGTCGGTTGAAATTAGAACAGCTTGCGACGCAGCACGCCAGCCAGGCCGAGGATGCCAGAACCGAACAGCATGATGCTGCTGGGCTCAGGAACCGAGGTCGTGGTGCTGGTCGAGGTGCTGGTGGTCGTGGTGGTGCTGGTGCTGCCCAGAACCGTGAACGACTCCGAAGGAATCGATCCTACGGTGTTCTCCGAGGCCGAAGACGGACCGGAGTTCTCGTCCCAGTAGATCGGATCGCCGCTGGGTACGCTGGCGTTCTGCAGGTTCAGCCAGTAGGTGCCGGAATTGAGCGTCGGACCGTTGAACGTGGTGCTCTCGGTGCAGACGTTAAAGCCGAAGCCGTTAGTGCTGCAACCGCTCTGCGTGAAGTTGACGGTCTGATTGTAGTAGGTGGTGCCGCTGTTCTCACCCGAGGTGATGGACAGTTCCGCCGAGGTCAGAGTGTCGCCTTCAAACAGCCACATTCCGAAAGAGCCGCCGGTGATCGTGCTGGTGCCAGTGACATTGAATGTGTCGCTGACAACGAAGCCGAAGTTGATGGTCCAAGCATCGGTGTTCCCGTTGATTGGTCCGTTGCTATAGACTGTCTGCGCCATAGCCGGAACAGCCGCCAGTGTCAGGCACAGAGCGAGCAGTGACAGCGAAGCGATACGCATTTTCAAGGATCGAACCCTCCTTTAGGTTCAATTCACGTACAGACCCATTTGCCCCATAGCGAGAGAGGCTGAGGCTTTGGGTGCAATCCTCATGCCACGATAAGTCCAATAAATGCCGTGTTTTTGGAGCTTTGCCTGTGCAGGCGTTTGCGACATTGTTCTAGGCAATTTCCCTCCCGATTTGGAATGATCTTAAAACTATAGTGTCGGTTTTCAACTTCTTAAGTGGTGACGATTCCAATCGCAAGAATGCCTGCAGCGGCACTCTGCCTTCCGCGAACAGCACTATCCCTGCCGGTCAACTCGACCGTGCGCGGACCAATTAGGCATTGCAAGTACTTTGGTTCTTAATGAGTTCGGTCAGGTGTCTCAGGACGCCCGGACGCCGATCTCCTGCTGAATGGCGTTAGCAATAGCATCGACATGGCGACGAACCTCGGCCTCGGACTCCGCTTCGATCATCACGCGGGCGAGCTTCTCCGTTCCGGAGTAACGCACCACGACCCGGCCGTTACCGTCCAGTTCGCTTTCTGCCCGGCGGATCGTCTCCATCACCGCCGTAAGTCGTTCGAAAGGCAGCTTTTCTCGCACTTGGACGTTCTTGATCTCCTGCGGAAAGACCTTCATGTCGGCTACAAGCTCGGAGAGCGGCTTGCCTGTCCGGGCCATTACTTCAAGCACCCGTAGCGCGGTCAGAATGCCGTCGCCGGTGGTGGTATCAATATCGCGGAAGAGGATGTGGCCTGATTGCTCGCCACCCAGCGTCGCGCCCGTTCGCAACATCTGCTCCAGCACATACTTGTCGCCTACAGGAGCTCGTAACATGCTGATTCCACTTCTCTTAAGAGCAGCCTCGAGACCCATATTGGACATGGTAGTCGCAACCACCATGTCGTTGTGCAGGCGGACATGGGTTTTCATGTCGCGTGCCGCCAGCAGCAGCACGGCATCTCCGTTCACAATTCGGCCCGAAGTGTCGGAGAACAAAGCCCTGTCGGCATCGCCGTCGAAGGTGATCCCGAGATCGTACTTAATCGAGGACGACGCGATGGCTTTGGCAACGTGCTCAGGGTGAAGCGCACCGCAGCCGGCGTTGATGTTACGGCCCGTGGGCTCTGTGTGGAGGAAGTCGGCCGCAATTCCACACTCGCGAAAGACAAGGGGAGCAATCGTGGTCGCGGCCCCGTTGGCGCAATCCACCAGCGCCCGAAACTTGCTGAAGTCGGTGTCGGCCACGAAGTCTGCCAGCCAGTGAGCGTATTGCTGCCGAAGCTGGGTATCGCCTGGCAACATCCCGCAATCGGGCACGGCATTGTGCGCTACCGCGGCGACCAGCTGTTCGATGTGGGCGAAGATGTCGGCCTCGATTTCATGTTCCAGCTCGTCCGAAAGCTTATAGCCGTCGGCACCGAAGACCTTGATACCATTGTCGTGCCAAGGATTGTGCGAGGCCGAAATTACGATTCCGGCAGCGAAGCCGTTGGCTCGCGTGAGATAAGCGACGCCGGGCGTGGTGAGAACTCCCGCGCTGACCACCTTGAGTTTAGCCGACTCCAGACCAGCTGCCAGAGCGGCGCTGATCCAGGCACTCGATTCGCGAGTGTCCTGCCCGATTACGACTCGGGCCGCTTTGTGGCGCGCCACCAGCCGCTGCCCCAGTGCCCGGCCAATTGCGAAAACGCTCATCTGGTCGAGCGGAAACTCGCCAGCGACACCCCGAATTCCATCTGTCCCGAATAGTTGCCGCAATCGCCCCTCGCTGCCCTGGACCGGGCTTGCCCGCACGGACGCAACAAATAAACTGCTGGTCGTCGGCTTAAGGCTGGCCCGCTCTGGCTGACGTCTTCTCTGTGCTGACCGTGACGTGGATCGGTCCCGGCGTTTGCACCCGCACCAGGGGGTCGGTCACATAAGCGTGCGTTGTAAAGGTAGCTGTGCCCACCACCCCGGTAGCATCCACCGGATCGGTCATCGCCGTCTGAATGGCCTGTACTCGTCTCTCCGGCCCCACAATGGTGATCTTTGGCGGATCGGTAACCACGTCTGTTATGCCATATCCGCTCAGCAAAGTGCCAATCACGCGGGGTTGCACTGGTACCGACCGGCTCAGGCTCCGGTCAATGCTGATGTGAAACTGCGCCGGCACGACCTGTATCACCTTCACGTTCCGCGGGACGTGGATGTCCTTCGGCGAAAGCTCGATAGTGCGCTCGCCTGGAGCCGCACCTTGCAGATCGAGAATCGCGTGCACTTCGGAGAGACGCAGCTCCTGCAGCAAGCGTTCCGGGCCACGCAGGGTAACGCGCGCCTGAAACGGGTAATCGGAATTGATCTCGAGGTTCGCCGGCGCGTTCTGGAACTCGAGCGGCACGGTCATGGGGATGTCGATGGGCTGATCCCGGCCCACCGCCCACCACAGCATAACGGCAATCGCCAGCGAGACCAGCTTGAAAGGAAGGTTCTTGATAACGTATTTGCGAAAGAAATTGCCGATCGCCATAGCCATAGCTAACGCTCAGCTCCATCGGCAAGATCTTTTTCCCGGCTGAGCTGTTCGACCTCGCGCTCATCGGTTGCCATTTCACGATCGCTCATCGTCGGCAATGTGGCTGTTGGCACGTAGCGCCGCAGGAGTTCGCTGAGCCGCTCGCGCAGATATTCCACGGTAATCTCCCGTTCGATTGCCCCTCCGGCTGCAATACTGATCGCTCCGGTCTCTTCCGAAACCACTACCGAGATGGCGTCTGTCTCTTCGGTTATGCCGATGGCGGCGCGATGCCGCGTTCCGAACTGCGTCGACAGCACCGGGTTCATCGACAGCGGCAGGAAGCAGGCCGCAGCAGCGATGCGGTTCTTCTGAACGATGACCGCTCCGTCATGCAGTGGCGCACTGGGGCGAAAGATCGTGATCAGCAAGTCATAGGAGAGATTAGCATCCAGCGGCACACCGCTCTCGATGAAGGTGCGCAAGCCGATCTCGCGCTCGATGACGATCAGTGCGCCGGTCGCGGTCTGCGAAAATTGCTCGGCGGCCAGCACAATGTCTTCATAGCTGTCGGTCGCGTGGAACATGCCGCCACGGGTGGCCGAGAGACGGCGGCCAAGGCGCGCCAATGCGTGACGAATCTCTGCGCCGAAGACGACGATCAGCGCGAAAACCGCATACGGAAACAGCGTGGTGATGAGCCAGTCGACGGTGCGGAGTTGTTCAATGTGCGCCAGCCAGAAGGCGCCGACTAGCAGAATCACCGCAACCAGCATCGGAATGGCGCGCGTGCCTTTGATCAGCTTGAGGAATTCGTAGATCAGGAAAGCCACGACCAGGATGTCGATGATAGAGATCACCGAGAGCTGCGGGATGTGGCCAAACTTCTGTAGCATCCTGGTTCCCTGGCGAGGATCGGAGTGACGTGCCCTGCATTTGAAAAATAAATTCGGAGTAGCTTGTTGCTGGGTACGGCAAAATCTATGACTCGCTTCGATTTTAATGCAGCGGAACGTCGGGCCGGATAGAAATCGGGTAGTCGTTATTAGCTGGTTTTGTCCTTAACCTGCTCAACCTGGGCCGCGAACTCGCCTTGCCCGAGGAGGGTGCGAACGTGGTCGCCCGTCTTGAGTTGTGCCGCCTGTTTGACCAGCCGGCCCTGCGCATCAAAGACCAGAGCGTAACCACGGGCAAGTATGGCTCTCGGCGAGAGTGCCTCCAGCCGGCTATGCACCCGCTCCCAACGCGACCTGCGGCGCAGCAGAATCGTCTCCGGCGCGCTTTTCAGAGCGGCGCTCAGCCGCTCCAGGTCATTCCTACGCATGACCAGCAACCGCGATATCGCAGCGTTCAGTTCGGTAGCGCGCGATTCAAGTTGACGGCGCATTACTCCCGTGCGGACCCGCGGATCATGACGGCGAAGATGAGCTTCCGCCGTGTCGATTCGGCGGGCATGGCGCTTCAGAATGCCCGATTGGGACTGCGCCAGTCGAAAGATCAGATCATCCACCCGCTGCTGGCGGCGGGCGATCGAATCCTGCATGCGTGCGAAAACCGCGTTCTGTACGAGGCTGGAAAGCTCGTTGTTCGCCCGCAGCAGCTTGTAGTTCATGGCCTGCGCCAGGCGCTTGCGGAAAGCGAGCAGCTTCTCCGACAGTTCCTGCTTGGAGCGAATGACCAGCTCACCCGCAGCTGATGGAGTGGGCGCGCGCAGATCGGCGACGAAATCGCAGATGGTGAAGTCGGTCTCATGGCCTACCGCCGAGATAACGGGAATGTGGGAGGCAGCAATGACGCGCGCCAGACCCTCGTCGTTGAAGGCGAAGAGGTCTTCGAACGAGCCGCCGCCGCGAGCCACGATGATGACATCGACATGGCCGTGCCGATTAAAGTAGCGGACGCCTCCGCTCACTTCGGAGGCGGCGACGTCGCCTTGTACCTGCGCCGGATAGATGAGCACGCCGACAGATTCATGCCGCCGGCGGAGAATGTTCAGGATGTCCTGCACCGCAGCGCCGCGCGCCGACGTGACCAGGCCGATGCGCCGCGGCAGTGCCGGAATCGGCTTCTTGCGCGCTGGGTCGAACAGCCCTTCGGCAGCGAGCTTATTCTTCAACTGCTCAAAGGCGATCTGCAGCGCACCTGTACCCTTGGGCTCGAGATGCTCAACCTGGAACTGCAAATCGCCGCGCTCGTCGTAGACGGTGACGCGGCCGCGAGCGATGACTTGCAGCCCGTTCTCCGGCCGAAAACGCAGCAGACGAGCTTGCGTGCGCCACATGATGGCGCGCAGCTGTGCCGAGCCGTCCTTCAAGGTGAAGTAGAGATGGCCCGATTCGGCCGGCCGGTAGTTCGAGATTTCGCCTTCGACGTAGACGTCCGTGAAAGAGCGCTCCAGCTGCGTTCGCGCGGCGGCAACCAGCTCGCGTACCGCGTAGATCTTACGCGGCGGCGCCTGAAAAATCAGCCCCAGCTGCTCCGTGCCGGCCATGAGGGAAGTGTATCAAGGCGAGCTGTCAGCTCTCAGCCGTCAGCCAGAGCTTGCCTTCGGGGCAATCGTGGTACTCGTGAAAACCGCTGGCCTGAGTTTGTCTAAGCCGATGGCTGATAGCCGACAGCTGATGGCTGACTATCGCATCCGATTCACGAAATACAACACCAGCGACAGAATGATGCTGAGGATGATTGAGGTCATCAAGGGAAAGTAGAACGTCGTGTTCTTGCCGCGATAGACGATGTCGCCGGGCAACCGGCCAATGGGTAGATGGGCCTTGCCTGCCAGAATCAGAATCAATCCAAAAGCGAGCAGCAGCCCACCGACGAAAACCAACATGCGGCCGAGGTCGCCCATGCCTCCAGACTAATACACGGACGATTGGTTGACAGGCTCTGGTGTGGCCTGGCTTTACTGCTGAGCGGCTATCTGGGCGTGAATCCTGGGTAGCACGGCCCGTAACAGTGCCAGTAACCTTCCACGCACGCTCTGACCAACCTCGACAACTTCTTGTTCGGTGATTTTTTCCCCGGTGATGCCGGCGGCCATATTCGAGACGCAGGAGATTGCAAGCACATCAAGGCCCATGTGCCTTGCGACAATGACCTCCGGTACGGTGGACATGCCGATCAGATCAGCACCGATGGTGCGCAGGAACCGGATCTCGGCGGGTGTTTCAAAGCTCGGACCCGTGACAGCGGCGTAGATGCCTTCGAAGATGTCCTCACCCAATCCCGCGGATTCTTCCTTGGCCAACTGACGCAGCCGGACACTGTAGGCATCCGTCATGTCGGGATGCCGCAGACCGAAGCGAGCGTCGTTCGCTCCGATCAGCGGATTCTGTCCCAGGAGATTGATGTGATCGCGCAGCAACACCAGCGCGCCTTTGCTGTACAGCGGATTAATTCCTCCCGCCGCATTGGTAAGGACGAGCGCTCGCACTCCCATCCGCGCCAGCACCCGCACAGGAAATGCGACCTCGCTTGCCGAGTAGCCTTCGTAGAGATGCACCCGGCCCTGCATCACGGCAAGCGCAAGATCGTCGAGCTCGCCGATCACCAGCTTGCCGGCGTGGCTGATTGCGGTACTTCTCGGAAAATGTGGAATCTGGTCGTAAGGAATGATTGCGGCGTCGCGGAGCTCATCGGCAAAACTCCCCAGTCCTGAGCCGAGGACCACGCCGATGCGCGGCCTCAGCCTGGTTCGCGCAAGCGCAAACTGTGCAGCGTGGTCGGCGCGCGCAAAATCGTCGCTGAGAATGGTCATCCGATGGTACAAGGAGCAGCCACGCGCCCACGGTGAGAGATCAAGACTTGCCTTGCCGCCGTAAGATCCGTCGACTCGCTGCGCTCGCTCAGGATATCGCCCGCGGGCTCCCGCTTGGCTTGCGCCCACAAAACAGCTCTACTTCCCGATCTGCTCCAGATACTTCTCCGCTTCGAGCGCTGCCATGCAACCCGTACCTGCAGCGGTCACCGCCTGACGATAGCGGCGGTCGGCTACGTCGCCGCTGATGAAGACTCCCGGCGCACGCGAGCAGACATGCTCGCTGGCAATTAGATATCCGTCGCCATCGCGAGCCAGTTGATCGCCGACAAACTGTGCATTGGGCGTGTGGCCGATGCCCAGGAACATCGCACTGGATGGCAGGTCCCACTGCTCGCCGGTCTTCAGATTGCGCAGACGCAGTCCGGTCACTTCCTTCTTGCTTGCATCCAGCACGTCGTCGACCACGGTGTCGGTCAGGAACTCGATCTTCTCGTTCTTGCGGGCACGATCGAGCATGATCTTGGAGGCGCGGAATTCGTTGCGCCGATGAATGATGGTGACTTTCGTGGCGAAACGAGTAAGGAAAAGGGCCTCTTCCATCGCCGAGTCGCCGCCGCCGATGACCGCGATCTCTTTGCCGGAGAAAAAAAAGCCGTCGCAGGTGGCGCACGACGACACGCCGTGACCGATCAGAGCCTGCTCGTTCGGCAGCCCCAGCCATCGCGCCGATGCACCACTGGCGAGAATGAGCGTCCGGCTCAGCAAGCTCTCGCGTCCCAGATTTACCTCGAGCGGTTTCTTGCTTCCGTCGGCAGCCTTGCGGCTGAGATCGACGCTGACCACGTGACCCGGCATGAACTCGGCTCCGAAGCGCGCCGCCTGCATCCGCATGTTGTCGATCAGTTCCGGTCCCTGGATTCCTTCGGGAAAACCCGGAAAGTTCTCGACCAGCGTGGTAATAGCGAGCTGCCCACCCGGCTCATGCCCATCGATGACTACGGGCGAGAGGTTGGCACGCGCGGCATAGATGGCCGCGGTCAGCCCGGAACACCCCGAGCCCACGATGATGACGTTGCGAACATTATCTGGCATAGAAATCCGTTTGATTCTGCAGCGCGCCGAAGGATGCAATCGCCCGATTCCTTCGGGATTCTAGCAAAGCTCCCATACGCTGATGCGGGTATCATGTACGTAGTGCCGCGATCGGGACATTGCATGGTCGCGGTTCCGCGTCTTAGCTGATGGCTCAGAGCCGCCAGCTGACAGCCTCCTTTATGCCGATCCAGGTCCCCACGTCTGCCGAGCTTCGATCCTACCTGCGTCGAGTCCTGCACCCCAAGTCAAAGCTGGGGAAGACCACGCTGTGGTTTGGCTATCTGGCGGTAGGGCTGGAGATTCTGCGCGCCATCTTTCGTCCCGCGCCGGGCTCTATGTTGAGCGGCTGGGCAGGCTTCATCAGCCTCGTATTTATCGTCTTCGCCTGCCTTATGGGCCTGCGCGGGCTGCGGCGAGTCCTGATGTGGCGGCTGCGCAACCGGCTGATTGTCACTTATGTTTTCATCGGCGTCATTCCGGTAATTTTGCTGGTCGCGATGGCACTGCTCGCCGGATTGCTCTTCGCCGGGCAGTTCGCAACCTACGTGGCCATGTCGGACCTGCAGTCGGAGCTGCAACACCTGGAAGCCACCAACCGCTCGCTGGCCACGCAGTTTCGCGCTCTGGCCAGAGATGGCAAATTGAATGCACAGCTCGCAGGTGAAATTGCCAGCGCCTCGGATGAGCATTTTCGCCATCGCTCCGTCAGCGTCTGGGACGACGACACAGGCTTCGTGCTTGGCGAACCGGGCCGTGTTCCGGCCGAGCCGATCAGAACATCTCCTGCACTGAAGGGGGATTTTGCAGGATTTGTTTTGGACAATAACCGCCTCCAGATGCGCACGGTCAGAACCGTCGCCCACGGCGCGCATCGTCTGACGGTGATTTCGAATCTGCCGATCACGGCAGACTTGCTCCGACACGCGGCTTCTGAGCTGGGAAAGGTGAGTATCTTTCCTCCCGAGGAGGAAACCAGCCCAGCGCCTGCAACATCCGCCAGTAGCACTTCAGCCAACACCGCGGCTTCGGCTGACGGGGACAAAATAACCATCGACAGCGGCACCTCCCGGACCACCTACAAAACGTCGGTGAACGCTGCCGGCATCGTGGCAGGCAGCGTTCCTCCACCTTTGAACGCGCTGGACGTCAACTTTCCCTTCGGCACGCGCGTTGACCTGATTAACTGGCAGACCGGCACACCCCTCCCCGGCCTGCTTTGGGTCGACACCCGCCCCTCGATGATCTACGCCACGCTGTTCAGTACGCTGGGCGATAAAGCCAGCGTGGTCCGTCAGATGCTGGTTGCGATCGCCGTCGTGTTTGGCGTGATTGAGTTGATCGCGCTGTTCATCGGTGTGCGGCTGACGCGCAGCATGACCAAGTCGGTGGCTGAGTTATACACCGCAACGGAGCACATCAATCGCGGCGAACTGCAACATCGCATCCCCGTCCGCACCAGGGATCAGATGGCGGCGCTGGAGCAATCCTTTAATTCGATGACGCAGTCGCTGGCCAACCTGATCGCCGAACAAAAAGAGAAGCAGCGGATGGAGAGTGAGCTGGCCATCGCGCATGAAGTGCAGGCGCTGCTCTTTCCCGCCGATCTCAGTGGGCTGCGCTCGCTGGAAGTGCACGGCGTCTGCCGTCCCGCGCGTACCGTGAGCGGCGACTACTACGACTTCATTCCCCTCGGCGAAGATCGTCTGGTATTGGCGGTTGGCGACATTAGCGGCAAAGGCATTTCTGCGGCGCTGCTGATGGCAACCGTTCATGCCTTCGTACGCGCCTATTCGCTGGAACCGCAGCTGACGTTGGCTTCGGTTGCCGTGGGTGCCGGGGTTTCGGAAAGCGAAGCGCTAGCCTTGAGCCATGACAATGGTGATTCCGTGGCCGGACTATCGCCGGGTCTCCTAATGTCGACGTTGAATTACCAGCTCTTCCGCAGCACGCCGCCGGAAAAGTACGCGACCATGTTCCTGGGCTGCTACCATGCGGAATCGCGCTCGCTGACTTACTCGAATGCCGGGCATCTGCCACCGCTGCTGCTGGGCGGTAACGGCGACGTTCGCCGGCTCGCGACGTCGGGTACGGTGGTCGGCCTGTTCGACGGCATGTCCTACAGCGAAAGCGCCATGGTCATGCAGCCGGGTGATATCTTCGTGGCTTATAGCGACGGCGTTACGGAACCGGAAAACGAATTCGGCGAATTCGGCGAGGATCGCCTCATCGAGTTGATTCTGGCGCATCGTGACCAATCTCTGGCGAGGATTAGCGAGGCGGTAACTGGGGCGGTTGCCGATTGGATCGCCGGTGGCGAACAACCAGACGACGTAACCCTGGTGCTGGCGCGTGCCCGGTGAAGACGAGCGATTCTGCTGCTACATTTACTGCTATGCCCGGAGTCAGCCAGGCTGCGATGGGCAACCCGCAGGTGACACGCGCCGGAGCGTCTCCCGAACAAGCCGCGCTTCTGGCATTGCTCACAATTGCAGGCGCATGGCTACGCTTCTACCATCTGGGAGCCAAGAGTCTCTGGATCGATGAAGGTGCAACGGTCGCGTTGAGCCGCGCGACATGGCAGCACTTCGCCTGGGTCTGGTGGCACGGCGAAGCCAACCTGCAGACAGTCTATTTTCTGCTGATGCGGGTTTGGATCCACTTCGGCAACAGCGAGGCTTGGCTGCGCTTGCCGTCCGCTCTGTTCGGGATCGCAGCTGTACCGCTGCTCTACGTTATCGCGCGTAAATTCATGGACGTTAAGCCGGCATTAGCGGCCGCCGCACTTCTGGCGCTCAGTCCCAGCCACGTCTATTACTCACAGGAGGCGCGCGGCTATACGTTGGCAATTTTTGTGGTGCTGCTGTCGACCTATTTCTTCGTACTTGCGGTCGAGCATTGCCGGAAGAGAGATTGGGCTCGCTGGATGTGGGTCAGCATTCTTGCTTTCTACTGCCACGACTTCACCGCCCTGGTGCTGGTGGCGCAGGCGTGCTCCGTGCTTTTCAAACCAGCACCGAGGCCGTGGCGGCCACTGCTGCTGCGCGGCGCCATAATTCTTGTGTTCGCAATTCCCGGCCTTACCTATGTTTTCCGTGCGTCTCCGGAGAATCTGCATTTCATCTGGATGCCACGGCCAAGCCTGAAAGAGTTCTGGCACCTGGCGGGATTCTTTGGCGGGAATGGCGTAAAGGTTGTCGTCGCGGGAATTCTGTGGATCGCCGGCGTGGTCACAATCTGGTGGAACCGCCGTTCTGGTGGAGATAGCGAGGCATTCTGGCGTGGAATTCTCATCCTGCTGTGGGCGCTGCTCCCGGCGATCGTCCTCGCGCTAATCTCAGAGTGGCAGCCTTTGTTCCTGCAGAGATATGTGATTTTTTCTCTGCCGGCCACGATCCTGCTCGCAGCGCTTGGCATGGCTTGTCTGCGGCGATGGAAAATCGGCCTGTTATTGATAGTCCTACTCTGTGGGATGTCGGTTCCAGCCATTATCGGCGACTACCACAAGCCGCGAGAGGACTGGCGCGCCGCGAGCAACGCGATTCTCGCCGCGGCAACTCCCGGGGATGCGGCCGTCTTCTTTCCGTTCTATAGCCGTATCATGCTCGACTATTACCGTGATCGCTCCGGCGCCAGCAAGCCACTGCATGTCTTCGCGCCGCAATACTACGCCGGCGGTGAAGATGCACGGAATCTTCTAGCGGCGTTGAATTCCGGCGACCGCCCATTCCACCACGTCTGGGTGGTTGTGGCTGATGAGCGCACGACGATCGACAACTTCGACTATGGTCCTGCTGTGGCTGAGAGGCTGAGGTCGGTTTACGGCGAGCCGCGGGTGCGCAAGTTTGCGGATGTTGACGTGCTGGAGTATGGGCGCTAGCTGATGACTATAACCGGCACTGAAACAGGTTACATTCCCAAGGCCCCAACTCCACATAGAGTCCGGGCGCGAGCATCGCACCGCCATCGCGCTCGTAGACGACACCGGACAACAGGTCAGTCAAACGCCACATCTTGCCTGCTCCCTCGTGCCACGGAATCCTCACCTGGCCCTGGGACCTGACGTTGCTCAGATTCACGATAATCAGATAGCGATCGACGGTACCCGTCCAGCTCCATGCCACCAGGTTGAGAAAGCTCGCGTTGTCCGGCCAGCCGCCGCGCTCGCAGAGCTGCCAATTTCCCGTCCGAAACACAGGATCGTTGATGGCTTTCAGAAGCTTTCCGTAGAAGACACGCAAATCCTCGTCGATCGGCTCGGTAGGCCGCCGCCCGAGAAATACCGGCAGGCGGACCTTGCGTCCTTCGAACTGGCCTTCGTGAAACATGCGAGCGCCCGGTAACGTTGACATGACGACTGCCGCAGCCTTCTCTTTCGCACCGGCAAAGACGCTCGCCGCCCGAGGCTCGTCATGGTTCTCAAGAAAACGCAGAAGCTTGCTCTGATAAGCCAGATCCGCGCAGAGATGCAAGCGTACAGACTCAGCGCTGTCGTGTGCGAGGCGATCGTAGAGGCGCTTGTCATAGCAAAAATCAAAGCCCTGCTGCTGCAGCTCCCACTCGAGATCCCAGTACGCTTCTGCGAGGAATAGAAAATCTGGATAGGTTTTCCTGATTGCCGGGATGACTGCGTTCCAGTATTCCTTGGCGGGTCGATCGCCGGCACGCTTTCCCCAAGTGCGCTCAAAGACTGCGTTGAGCAGAAGCATCGCCATATCGCAGCGAATCCCGTCACAGAGCGCCGCAATGTTCGAAATCGTGTCAACCACGGCTTGTCGAAGACCCAACTGGAAGGCGTTCAACTGGACGACATCCGGCCACGCGGGAAAGTAAGGATCTCGCCCACAGGCAAGAAACCTGCCGTGTACCTCAATGTAGGACTTTGGATCGCTCTTAGTCTCGTTTGCACTTACCTGAATGAAGTACTCAGGGTGCTCGGTGACCCAGGAATGATCGGGGGCTACGTGGTTGGGCACAAAATCCAGAACCAGCTTCATACCACGACTGGCCAGCTCTCTGCGAGCAGCTGCAAGGCCCTGCGGGCCGCCTAAATGTTGGTCAACCATATAGGAACGGACGCAATATGGTGATCCCACATTGTCGGACGTCTGAAAATCCGGAAGGGCTCGCCGGAAATCGTCCAGCAGTGCTTGATTGCTATTGGCGATAGCAATACCGGCAGGACTACGCTCCCACACTCCCATGAACCAAACACCGTCGAAGCCATAGGTTGCGAGCGCATCCCATTCTGCGGCGGGGATAGAACTCAAGTCGATCGGCTTGCCGTACCAGCGCCCAAGCTCAGCCAGCCAGACCCAGGTGTTGATCTCATACAATGTGGGATAGCGCAGCCAAGCCATTGGTTACCCGTCTCCCCCAAGCAGGAAATGACTACGGTCCGAGTGGTGGGGCCGTCTCTTGACTGACCTTTGTAAACGCATCCAGCGCATCGTGCAAGCGTGGGAAAAGCAGATCGGCGCCGACCACTTCCGTTATATGGTGCCGATCCAGGTCGGCCCTGAGGGAAGGCGGAACCCGCGCGAACGCCAATACGACTCCGTCCTGTGCCAACTCTTTTTGCAGCCTCAGCAACACGCGTGCTGCGGTGTAGTCGAGGTTGCTGATCGCCTCGGCATCGACTACCATCCAGCGCACCGGTGACGGCGGTGAACCCACGATGGTGCGAATCTCCTCGGCAAAGCGGCCGGCATTCGCATAGAAAAGCGGCGCGCCAAATCGGTAGATCGATATGCCCGGCCTGGTAACCGCGCCCGGAGCTACCGGGATCACCCGCCGGTACAAACCGGACTCGTCCGCCAGCACGCCGGTATGAGGCTGGTAGCTGTGCTTGACGATGCGCATCAACGACAACACCATCGCCACGATGATTCCCTGCTCGACTCCGACCGCAACGACAATCACGGCGGTAATAACGGCCAAAGCATATTCGCCCGGGCTCTCGCGACGAATGTTGGTTAGCCCGCGCAGATCAACCAGCTTGATGGCGATCATGAAGACAATGGAGCCGAGCACGCAGCGGGGCAGATACTGCACCGGCCCCGTGAAGGCCAGCAGGACCACAGCGACGATGCCGGCCGTGCATATCTGAGCGAACTGGCTACGGCCGCCGGAACTCTCCACCATGGCCGTCTGGGTTGGGCTTCCGTTGACGACAAATGTTCCGCTGATGGCCGCTGCGGCGTTGGCTGCCGAGATTCCCACCAGGTCGGCATTCTCATTCATGGATTGCTGGTGCTTGACCGCGTAGAAACGGGCGGTCGCCGCACTTTGCGTAACGATCATGACGAAGCACGACCCGGCAATCCCGATCAACAACTCGAGATCATGCCAGTTCATCGGAGGCAGTGAAAGGTGGGGCAAACCGCCGGCCACAGAACCGACTGTGGTGATGCCATGAGCGGCAAAATCAAAGATCTTGCTTGCTGTGATCGCAGCTACTACCGCGATCAGCGGGCCAGGTATCTTCCGGGAAAGCCGTCCGAGCAACAACACGCCTACAATCACGGTGAACGAAACTGCCAGCGTGGGGAATTGCACGCCTCGCAGGTTGTGCAGGACTTCGCTAAGCTGCGGAAGAGTTCTGTGCGAATGAATCTCCAGCCCTAGTACCTCGCCGAGAACGGCGATGCCAACCTGAAATCCTACGCCGGTTAGAAATCCGACCAGCACGGTTTGCGAAAGGAAGTCGGCAAGAAACCCCAGCTTGAGCAATCGCGCAGCCAGCAGGAAGACAGCCGTCAGCAAAGCGACCTCGCTGGCCATCTCAACGTAGCGCGGGCTACCGATGGGCGCTAATCCAACCAGTCCGCCGGAAAGAATGGCAGCGGTGGCGGAATCTGCAGCGACCACCAGATAGCGTGACGAACCGAAGGCAGCGAACGCGATCGGCGGAAGCAGTAACGTGTAGAAGCCGGTCACAACCGGCGTGCCTGCGATTTTGGTATAGCCGAGGGCCTGCGGGACATTCATCGCCGCCAGTTGGAAGCCGGCGAGCCCATCGCGAATCGCCCGCGACCGCCCCAGCGGACGCACACTTTGGAACAGGCTCCACCAGTGCTGATGCCGGGCGTCGTCGCTCACTTTTTGACCTCGGAGTCATTCTGCGGCGTGGTTTGCCCCAACATGTCCTCGTCGTGACTTTCCTTGTCACGAATCTTCTGGAGCTCGGCCCTGGCCGAGTCATGGATTTGCTTCTCTTCCAGCTTCTCCTCCTTCCGGATGGCTCGCCGCTCGGAAAACGACGCTTCTTTGGAGCGTTCCCGAGCCTGCGATCTGTGCGCCTTTATCTCCTCCGTCTCGCTCTTTAGGGCCGTGTATTCAGCCGTTCGTGCTGCGGCCCGGAGGTTCAGCTGTTCTGCGCGTTCCATTTCCAGTTGCTCGATCAACCTCAGATAGGTCCTGACGATGCTGACCAAGACGCTGGTGGTCCAGGCGAAGGTGAACAGGCCCGAGATGGCGATGATGGGGCTGATATTGCGCCAGTTCGGACCCAAGTCGACGGTGCCGTAACCCAGGGTGGTATAGGCATTGGCGCAGAAATATATGGCATCGGCGGCGCGCACGATCAGGCCGAGCCAGATCAGCGCATACGCCCACAGTACGATCTCCGCGATGTGCAAGGAGAGAATCAGGAATACGGACCAGCCGAAGAGGAATCCGGCACGTCCCAGATGCGGGCGGCCAATCCGCATCCGAACGTCCGCGCGCTGGAAGGAAACCAGGATGCGGTGTACGCCGAAGCCATGAAACAACACGAGCAGCACCAGGATGATGGCCCCGATGCCGATGGCCGCCATCGGCTTGAGCTCGTCCGGAATCTTCAGCAACAGCGATGAAAGGCTGGGCAAAGTCGTGTTCCTCGGCTATCGCATCCTGAATGTAACATCGCGCGTCAAGCACGAGCCGTGAGCAGCTCACGCGCAATCCGCGCGTAGAGATCGATGGCGCCCAGCAATTGCTTCTTCTCGATGTATTCGCCCTCGGTGTGAGCCACATGAATGGAGCCGGGACCGATCAGCAGCGGCCTTCCCCAGTTGGTGAGCGCGGGGATGTCGGTGGTGAACGCCGCAACCATGGTATCGATGCCGGCAATCGTGCCCAGCTCCATGAAAGGAATTTCCAGGATGAAGTTGGCCTCGGCCTTGCCGCCGGCCGCTTTGACGATCCGCTGACGCAACTTTTCTGACGGGCCGACCAGGCGGAACAGCAAATGGGCGATAGCATAGTCCGGAATGACGTTAGGCGCGCGACCGCCTTCGATCTGGCCGATATTCAATGTGCATGGGCCGGCTTTAGGATTAGCGGGCAATTTCAGCTTGCGGATTTCGTGCAGCGCGTCGAGCAGCTTCCCGATGGCGGATTCTCCGAGCTCGGGATAAGCGGAGTGCGCCATTTTGCCGCGCGCGACCAGCTCTACGCGCAGCGTGCCTTTGGAAGCAACGGCCAGACGGTTCTCGGTCGGTTCGCCGTTGATCAGGAACTTCACGCCACGAGGCTGCTGGTTGGCGACCTGCGCACCCTGACTGTCACGCTCCTCGCCTACCAGAAAGAGCAAACCGACAGGAATGCCCTCGGCCTTCAGCTTCTCCGCGGCCGCGATCTGGGCGACGATGATGCCTTTGGCGTCGCAAGAACCGCGGCCGTAGATGCGATCTGCCGTTTCCGACGATGGGATGAACGGCGGGACTGTATCCATGTGAGTGGAAAGTGCAAGTTCAGGCCTCGGGTGATCGGGATGCGTCGCCCAGACATCGAAGCGGTCGCCCTCGACGGGAATTCGTTCGACGTGGTAGCCGAGCTGAGTCAACTCGCGCGCCAGCGCATTGCCGACGGCGCCTTCCATGCCAGTGGTCGACTCGATATCGATGAGCTTGCGCGTAAGAGCGAAAACATCCATCTGGGCAGGATAGTCGATTTCCGCGCGGAGACACAGAGGAACGGTTGCCATTGTTAGGGGCGGCGCTCTCCACTACAATTCGGCTGAATTCAGCAATGACCATATGTTGGGTGCTGTTGTGTTCGGGGAGAGATTCGATGACAGGTTTCAGAGTGTGCGCCGTCGGAGTCCTGCTTCTGGCAGTCGGTCTTGGTGGGGCGCGGTACGCCGCGGCGCAATTCATCACGCAGTCGTCTACGACGCAGACTATCAGCGGCACGATCGCCTATCGCGAGCGCATGGCGCTGCCGCCGGATGCCGCCATCGAGATCAAGCTGCAAGATGTCTCCGGAGCGGCGCCTAACACGATCGCAGAGTCCGTCTTCGCCAGTGGCGGCGAGCAGGTGCCGATCTCGTTCCAGCTCTCGTATAACGCAGCGGATATTAACCTGAATCACAAATACAAGGTCCAAGCCAACATCAAGGTCAATGGCAAGGTGATATTCACCTCAGTCGTTCCTTATCTCGTGATCACGCAGGGCGCACCGTCGCAAGTAGCGATGCTGCTGGAGAGAGCTCCCGAGAAGCCTACGCAAGCCACAGGAAGAAAGTTGTCCGATACGAATTGGAAGCTGGTGCAG
>JASHXK010000323.1 GCA_030043575.1 Terriglobales bacterium | reverse complement strand
TTCGCGCTTGGACGCGGGACGCATCCACCAAGGCCGCGGTTTCCCGCCAATACAGACGAACCGCGGGCCAAGCCGGATTACCCACCTAAGCGCAAAACCAACGTTTTCGGCCAAATACCTGATTGACTCTCCGGCCAGCCGTGCTAACATCCGCTGATCCGATCAAGCTTTTCTGAGCTGGAGTGGGTAGCCCCCATCGATTTCGTGTCGCCAAGCTGCCATCCACTCGAAGGGATTGCAGATCTGTCCGCTAAAAAAATCCTCGGAGGAACCAATGCGTGCGTTTCGTCTCTTGTTTCTAGTGGTCCTGGCTGCGGTCTTTGCTTCTCTGCCGGCCGTCGGTCAAGTCGTGACATCTATTGTCGGCACGCAGGTCAACCCAGCTAGTGCCACGGTGAACACCTCCACCAACACCATATTCGTCGCCAATAATTGTGGTACCGACGGCACGTGCACTGTGGGCACCAATCCCAGCGTCACGGTCATTAATGGCACGACTCTTGCCACCCAAAACGTCGCGGTGGGTTATTGGCCATTCGGCATGGCGGTTGATACTGGTCTGAATCAAGCGTACGTGGCAAACTGCGCCAGCGATAACACGTGCGCGAGTCTGGGAGCAGTATCGGCGATCAATGGCAGCACGCTGGCTGTCACCAACGTCGCTGCCACTGGCTACGACTCCTCCTGGGTAGCGGTAAATCCCTCGACCCATTATGTGTACGCGGTCAACGAATGTGACGATCCCAACTACCCCAACTGTACGACCATGGGGAATGTAACGGTGATAAACGGGAGTACGCTCCAGGCCGTCGCAACGCCCCAGGCGGGCGCCTATGCCTATACCGCGGCGGTCAACAGCGCAACGAACATGATCTATGTTGTCAACATTTGCGGCAGCGATCTCACCTGCCAAAGCCCCGGAAGCGTGACCGTGATCAACGGCAGCACGAATGCCGTCGTGGCCACTGTCGCCGTCGACTACTATCCTTATTTCGCTGCCGTGGACCAGGTCAACAACAAGATTTACGTCCCCAATAATGGCGGTACCGACGGCACCGGCACCAATGGAAGTGTCACTGTGATTGACGGGGCCACCAATACGGTCGAAGCGGATCTTATGGTTGGGCTCTCTCCCGCGCCGGTGGTGTTCAATCCCAACACAAATACCGCCTACGTAGGGAATCAGTGCGGCAGCGATCCTAACTGCGTAATGCCGCCCTCCGTGACAGTCATTAACGGAAGCAACAATACCGTCACGACGACGGTTCCCATTTGTACCACCGAGACTGAGCCTGCCAACGACAGTGAAGTGAACCTCAGTACCAACATGATTTACTTCGCCTGTCAGGCACGGCCTAACCAGACGGTAGCAAACGGACTAAGTGTGAATGTCATTAACGGCGCCAACAACACCGCTTTTCCCATCGCCGTCGGTGATTATCCCAATGCTGCGGTAGTAAACGCTAGCACGAACACCATCTATGTTCCCAATCAAGGCGACGATACGGTGTCTGTGATCGGCGGAGCTACCACGGCGCAGCTCAACAATGTCACTCCCTGCCGGCTGGTGGACACGCGTACCAGCAGCGGAGGTTCGGGCCCCATTCAGGGAGGCATGTTTGAAGCATTCAATCTGCCTCAGTTGGCACTGCAGAAATGCACAGGCCTTAATCTTTCCACCGCGATCAGTTATTCCCTGAACGTCACCTTGATCCCGAGCAGCGGCCCGGTCGGCTACCTAACCATATGGCCGGACAGCCTGCTCCAGCCCGTCGTGTCAACCATGAACTCGGATGGACGAATCAAAGCCAACGCGGCGATTGTCTCGGCAGGGCTGAATGGAGCGGTTGATGTCTATGTGGCCAACACCGCCAATGTTATTCTCGACATCGATGCTTACTTTGCGCCGTCCGGCAATTCGACGCTGCAGTTCTATCCGCTGACGCCCTGCCGCATCGCCGACACGCGCCAAACCAACTTTCCGCAAGGCTTGGGCGCGCCGTCGCTGATGGCTGGCCAGCCGCGCAGCTTCCCCTTGCTCAATGCGACCGCATGCTTCGCGCAAGTCCCACAAGGAGTAACCGTTGCCGCCTACTCACTCAACTTCACCGCAGTACCGCATGGACCGCTTGGCTATCTGACAATTTGGCCAACCGGCGAGACGCAGCCCGTCGTTTCAACCTTGAATGCGCCGACTGGGACGGTCACGGCCAACGCGGCCATCGTGCCGGCAGGCACCGGGGGAGACATCAGCGCTTATGCCTACAACAACACGGACCTGATCATTGACATCGATGGCTACTTTGCCGCGCCCGGTACAGGCGGCCTATCGTTCTATCCCACCGCGCCCTGCCGCGTCCTGGATACGCGTACGACGAGTGGCGGCAACGGTCCGTTTACCGGAACGCTCAGCCCTCCGGTCAACGTTCTGGCTGGTCCCTGCGAGGTGCCAACCAGTGTGCCGGCGCAGTCGCTGGGGTACAACTTCAACGCCACCGTGGTGCCCCAGGGGTCTTTGGGTTATCTGACCCTGTGGCCAGTGGGAGCCCCGAGTCAGCCGGTTGTGTCGACCCTGAACGCCTATGACGGTGCGGTGACCTCAAATATGGCGATTGTGCCGGCAGGCACCAATGGCGAGATCAATGCCTATGCGGGCTCCGGCACCACAAACCTGATCCTGGATATCTCCGGCTTCTACGCGCCATAAGCAGTTGCGGCGCGGTAGACGCAGTATTTGGGAGCTTTACATCATGCTGGCGGTGACCGCACCGGCAAGTGTGCAGGAAACCCACGAAATACTGTATTTCGTGGACGACCTTGCCGTTGCGGAACTCCATTATGCTCACCGTGTAAGCCAGTCGCTCCTGGCACGTGATTGTGTATTCGGTAGTCAAGAGATCCCCGCTTCTGAGAATCCGCTTGACCCGGAACTCCGGTGGCTTGCAGGGATGATGACTTCCGCAACGCCTGCGCCTCGCTTCCATCCGCGCTCGCATGGGACCCATCCGGCGCACCAGCGCGAGATGCGATGCTGCACGGCCAGAGCAGGCTGACATCCACGCCGCCGAGACGAGCTGCATGTGTGCATCCAGTCGGTTGTTCTTGCCCTCGCTTTTCATAGATCAGCTGGACTTTTCAGCATTGGCCACGACCACTTCGTGGCCGTAGGCTGGCAACCAACCACTCGCCCAGGGAGAATGCGCCGAACCTCGATCACGATTCGGCCCGAGGCCAGCTCGCTGAACTCGCCGCCAAGGCTTCTGGTGTGGTTCGGCCGCGATCCTCTTCGACAACCATGCCAGATCCAATGTGCAGCATCGTGGCCAACGATCGCCGAGGTCGATTCCGATTACTTCTGGCATTTTTGGCTTCAGTGAAGCTTGTCCAAAATATCTTGCGGGTGGATGGGCTTGGCGAGCAGCTCAAAATCATAGCCCGAAGCCTGAGCTTCCAGGAGCAGGTCCGCGGTGGCAAATTGTCCGGAGAAGAGAAGGATCTTGCATGCGGGTAGTGCCTTTTTGATTTGAATCGAGGTGTCGATACCATTCATGTCTGGCATGACTACATCGCAGATCACCACATCAGGCTTCAAGCGGAGCGCTT
>JASHXK010000322.1 GCA_030043575.1 Terriglobales bacterium | reverse complement strand
GCCTCACCGGTGCAGTTTGTCAAAGGTCTGCGCACTCTGTATGACGCCGGTGCGCGCGTATTCATTGAGGTCGGTCCGAAGAAGGCTTTGCAGGGATTTGCCGAAGATGTACTGGGAAGCGATCCGGACGTCTTCTCACTCTTCACCAACCATCCAAAGGTAGAAGACCTCACGGCATTCAATCAGGCTTTGTGTGGACTGTATGCGGCGGGGTTGGGCCGCGGACTTGCCGCAACCTCACCGGAGATGCAGGCAAAGCAGACACCGGTATCCGCTGTTGCCTCGCACGTGGATACTCGGAAGCAGGTGGAGCTCGCGCCGGCTGAGACCTACCAAGATCAGAAGCCCGCAGCCAGGACTGAGCCGGTTGTCATCACAGGCGCCGCTCTGGGCCTGCCGGGCACTAACCACATCTTTGATGATGGCAACATTGCGCGCCTGTTGAACGGCGACCAGTTCATCGATGCTATCCCTGCGGAGCTGCGGCGCGCCATGCTGGACAAAAATATTACGCGCCTGGTCAAGAGCGATAATGGCGGACCCGTTTTCGAAACGATCGGCGATGTTGCTGACGTGATCAAACTGGCCGGCCGCGGGCATGCTTTCGATTTGGAGATAGAGTTTGGTGTCTCCAGCGAGCGCGTTGCGGCACTCGACCGGGTGACTCGCCTGGCGATTGCCGTTGGCATCGATGCCTTACGCGATGCCGGCATTCCTCTGGTCATGCGTTACAAGACGACGACGAAGGGAACGAAGCTGCCCGACCGCTGGGGTCTGCCAGAAGCTTTGCGTGATGACACCGGCGTAATCTTCGGCTCTGCCTTTCCTGGGTATGACTCCTTTGCCGAGATCATCTCCGACTATCACATTGATCGCGCTCGTCGCGAAGAGTTGGCGATGCTGGAAGGGTGGAGCGCGCAGAGCGCCAACGGTCATTCCACACTCGGACAGGAGATCGCGCGACGCATAGACCAGTTGCGCGCCGATATCGAGAAACGGCCCTATGTCTTCGATCGGCGATTCTTATTCCGCACGCTGTCCATGGGACACTCGCAGTTCGCCGAGTACATCGGCGCGCGTGGCCCGAACACCCAGCTGAATGCAGCTTGCGCAACAACCGCACAGGCTCTGGCTGTCGCGGACGATTGGATCCGTGCCGGACGCTGCCGGCGCGTGATTATCCTCTCCGCCGACGATGTCACCTCCGACAACATGATCGAGTGGTTCGGCGCGGGCTTCCTGGCCAGCGGCGCAGCTGCAACTGACGAAAAGGTAGAAGAGGCAGCCACTCCCTTCGATAAGCGCCGCCACGGCCTGATCGTCGGCATGGGGGCGGCGGCGCTGATGGTCGAAAGCTCGGCAGCGGCTTCGGAGCGCGGCATTCGTCCTATCTGCGAAGTGCTGGGCGAGGCGACGGCGAATAGCGCCTTCCACGGCACACGGCTCGACGTCCAGCACATCACGCAGGTCATGGAGACTTTGATTGCTGACGTCGAGAAGCGCTATGGCCTTTCGCGTTACGACATCGCGCCGCGAACGGTATTCGTCTCCCATGAGACTTATACACCGGCGCGCGGCGGAAGCGCCTCGGCTGAGATCTTCGCTCTGCGTAAGACATTCGGCGATGCTGCCGACCAGATCGTCATTGCCAACACCAAGGGCTATACCGGGCACGCGATGGCGACCGGCATTGAAGAAGTGCTGGCCGTGAAGGCGCTGGAGACGGGAATTGTGCCGCCGGTGCCGAACTTCAAGGAGGTCGATCCCGAGCTGGGCTTGCTGAACCTCGCGAAGGGAGGACAATATGCGGTGGAGTATGCACTGCGCCTGGGTGCGGGGTTCGGCTCGCAGATCAGTATGGCGCTGCTGCGCTGGACGAAGACGCCAGATGGTCTTCGTCCCACTCCCAACCAACTGGGATACGCGTCTCGCATCGTGGATGCCGCTGCTTGGAACGCCTGGTTGGCTCGGGTTGCCGGACATGGGAAGCCGGAACTTGAAGTGGTGAAGCGTACGCTGCGCGTCCACGACGAAGGACCGCAAGCGCGGGTTGCAGCAGCGGTCCAGGAGTCGCGGACCGTTGTTGCCCCAGCCGCCGCAACCGTGAAGGTTCAGCCGGCCCAGGCTGTTGTGGCGAAGGTGACTGCGGAAACGAAACCCGTGACAACCCCGCCGGCTCCGAAAGCAGAAGCGGCACAGCCTGCAGAGTTGAAGGCTGCAGCTCCAGCGACTGTCCCAGCTGCGGGTAAGGACACCGTCAAAGAACAGATTCTGGCGTTAGCCGTCGAGAAGACCGGATATCCAGCCGATATGCTCGATCTTGACTTGGACTTGGAAGCGGACCTTGGAGTCGACACCGTCAAGCAAGCGGAAATCTTCGCCGCCATTCGCGAGATGTACAACATCCCGCGCGACGAGAACCGCAAGCTGCGCGATTATCCCACGCTGGCGCACGTCATCCGCTTTGTCTACGAGAAGCGGCCGGACCTGGCGAGTGGTGTCGAAACGATGCAAAAGGCCGCAGAGCCCGTGGCTGCAGCGCCGGTGGGAGAGGTATCTGCACCTGCTCCGAAGGTTGCGCCCGAACTCGCGTTAGCGAAGACAGTAGCCCCGTCTTCTTCAGCCCCGGCTGCAACTGAAACTGGTATTGCGAATGTCAAGGAACGCATTCTCGCACTGGTTGTCGAGAAGACCGGATATCCACAGGAGATGCTGGACCTGGATCTCGATCTCGAAGCTGATCTCGGCATCGATACGGTGAAGCAGGCCGAAATGTTTGCCGCGATTCGCCAGATCTACAACATTCCGCGCGACGAGAATCGCAAGCTGCGCGACTATCCCACGCTGGCGCATGTGATTCGCTTCGTCTACGAGAATCGGCCGGACTTGGCTGGCGAGATAGCGACACCAGTACAGGTTCCTCAGGCGTCAGCGCCTACGGTCGAAGTACCTGCCGCGTCGGTAACGGCTGCGGTCCCAGTACAGCCCCTGCAAGATGCATCGTCCGTTTCTCTGGAGTCGATCCAGGCGAAGGTACTAGAGATCGTTGCCGAAAAGACGGGCTACCCGCAAGAGATGCTGGACTTGGATCTCGACCTGGAAGCCGACCTTGGCATCGACACGGTTAAGCAGGCAGAAATGTTCGCTGCTGTACGCGCGGCCTACAACATCCCGCGCGACGAAAACATGAAACTGCGGGACTTTCCAACCTTGGCGCACGTGATCCAGTTCGCGCAGCAGCGGCAGCCCGGTGCGGCTCAGGAGCCTGCGCCTGCCCTCAGCCCGGAAATGAAAGATGATTATGTTGCGGCTCCGCCCGCGACCCCGACGGCGACGGCACTTGCGCCGCCGTCTGTGGCGGCACAGCCCGCCGCGAAGGTCTCTCTAGAGTCGATCAAGGAGAAGGTGTTGGAGATCGTTGCGGAAAAGACTGGCTATCCGCAAGAGATGCTTGATCTCGATCTTGATCTCGAAGCCGATCTGGGCATCGATACGGTGAAGCAAGCGGAGATGTTCGCGGCTGTGCGCGCGGCGTACAACATCCCGCGCGACGAAAATCTAAAGCTCCGCGACTTTCCGACTTTGGCGCATGTGATCCAGTTCGCGCAGCGCGGACTCGGAGTATCGCTGCAATCGACTCCTGTGGCTGTACAACAGCCAACCGCAGCGACGCCCGTACCAGAAGTCGCCCCGCAGTCCGTTGCAGGAGTAGCGGCCGCGGCCCCGGAAGTCTCTTTGGACTCGATCAAGCAGAAGGTGCTGGAGATCGTTGCGGAGAAGACTGGTTATCCCCCGGAGATGCTTGATCTGGATCTTGATCTTGAAGCCGATCTGGGCATTGATACGGTGAAGCAAGCGGAGATGTTTGCTGCGGTCCGCGCGGCCTACAACATCCCACGTGATGAAAATATGAAGCTGCGCGACTTTCCGACCTTGGCGCATGTCATCCAGTTCGCTCAACAACGGCGTCCTGGATCAGGGCAAACAACTGCCGCGGCAGCGGAAGGGAAGAAGCCGACTGCGGTTGCGCCTTCGACGGCCCCTCGTGTGCCGCTCGCGAGCTTCGACGCGGCGAATCAAGTCCCGCGGCGCGTGCCTGTGCCGACCCTTCGTCCCCCACTGGCAATCTGCAAGCCGACGGGAGTAGCGCTGAATACCGGCAGTCGTGTCGTCCTGATGTCCGACAATAACGGGGCGGGCGATGCGCTCGCTGGGCAGCTCAAGACGCTCGGGGTCGAGGTCCTGAGCATCGACAGTACGCAGAGCTCCGAGGAGTTGGCGAACTCGCTAAGAACCTGGCTGGCGGCAGGACCGGTGAAAGGCATTTACTGGCTGCCTGCGCTGGACAATGAAGGGCCGCTGAGCAGGATGGAGTTGACAACGTGGCATCAGGCCTTGCAAGTCCGTGTGAAATCGCTCTACACCACCATGCGAACCCTGTATGGGCAGGTCGCGCAGCCGGGAGCTTTCCTGGTTGCAGCCACTCATCTCGGTGGACAACATGGGTACGACGACGTGGGTGCGCTTGCGCCTATGGGCGGCGGCGTGACGGGCTTCGTAAAAACCTACAAGCGCGAGCGCCCCGAGGTGCTGGTTAAAGCTGTGGATTTCGAGGAGAGCCTCAGTGCATCGGAGATAGCGGAAATCCTCATTCAGGAGACGCTGCGCGACAACGGCGCAGTGGAGATCGGCTACAAGAATGGATTGCGCTGGACCATCGGACTGCAGGAGCAACCAGCAGAAGACGGCAAGCCCGGTCTCACGCTGAACAGCAACAGCGTCTTCGTAGTCACGGGGGCGGCGGGCAGTATTGTGTCGGCGATCACCGCGGATCTGGCGGCGGCGTCCGGCGGAACATTCTACCTGCTGGACCTCGTTCCTGAGCCAGATGCAAACAATCCTGATATCGCGCGTTTCATCGGCGACAAAGACAACCTCAAGCGCGACTTGTTTGCCCGCATTCAAGCACGCGGCGAACGAGCCACGCCTGCGCTGGTGGAAAAAGAGCTGGCAGCCCTGGAGCGCGCGCACGCGGCACTCAGCGCAATCAACGCGGTAAAGGCGGCCGGCGGGACGCCACACTACTTCAGCGTCAACCTCGCGGATGCGGAAGGCGTCGCGAAGGTGATCGCAGAGGTGAAAAAAAACAGCGGCCGCATCGACGTCCTGTTGCACGCTGCGGGTCTGGAGCGCAGTCACTTCCTGCCGGATAAAGACCAGCGCGAATTCGATCTCGTATTCGACGTCAAGGCGGATGGCTGGTTCAACCTGCTGCACGCAATAGGCGACACGCCTGTGGGTGCGACGGTGGCGTTCAGCTCCGTCGCCGGGCGATTCGGCAACGCCGGCCAAACCGATTACAGCGCCGCCAACGATCTGCTCTGCAAGTACACCTCAAGCTTTCGCTCGACCCGGCCACAGACGCGTGGCATTGTGATCGACTGGACTGCTTGGGGGGGTATCGGCATGGCGACACGCGGCTCGATTCCGAAGATGATGGAGCTCGCGGGAATCGACATGCTGCCGCCGGAGGCGGGAGTTCCTCTGATTCGGCGAGAGCTGACCAACGGTGGAACGCGCGGGGAGATCGTGATTGGTACGCGACTCGGCGTTTTGCTGGATGAGTGGGATTCAACTGGCGGACTGGATACAGCCGCATTACTCAAGTCGAGGGAACAGCTTGGCCAAGGACCTATGGTCGGCGCTATCACCGGCATGGGCATCTACAGTGGCTTGACGATGGAAGCCACCCTCAATCCCAAAGAACAGCCGTTCCTCTATGACCACCAGATCGATGGCATTCCTGTGCTTCCCGGCGTTATGGGCATCGAGGCCTTCGCCGAGGCAGCGGTCTGCATGCATCCCGGGTGGTACATCGAAGCCATCGAGGAGGTGAACTTCCTGGCTCCGTTCAAGTTCTACAAGGAGGAGCCGCGAGCGGTGATTATCCAGGCGAACCTCCATTCACAAGGCGACAAGCTGGTGGCCGATTGCCGGCTGATCGGCCGGAGGGCATTGGCCAATCATCCGCAGCCGCAAGAGACACTCCACTTCACCGCTCGCGTGCGCGTCGGCAAACAGCCGATGCAAGCTGTGAAGGGCGCAATTCCGCGCTTGACGGCGGATGCGATGGTTGCCGCAGCGCAAATCTATCGCATTTACTTTCACGGTCCGGCCTACCAGGTTGTGGATCATGCGTGGTGGGACGGACAGCGGATGATTGGCGAACTGGCCGCCAAGCTTCCCGTCAACCACCAGCCGCCCGACCGGCCGACCCTCATGTCGCCGCGGCTGATCGAGCTCTGCTTCCAGACTGCCGGTCTGTGGGAAATGGGCGCTCAAAGCCGGATGGGTCTGCCACTGCATGTTGAGCAGGTCTCCTGGCTACGCGCGCCGCAGTTAGCTGAGGGACGCCTATACGCCCTAGTCACTCCACATCCGGAGCAGGGAAGCTTCGATGCGGAGGTGGTGGACGCAAGCGGCAACCGCTACCTGATCCTCAACGGTTATCGCACTGTGGCGACGGGCAAAGGGCTCGATGCCGAGTGGCTGAAGGCTATGCAGGCGGTGATCGCTGCTGAACCTATGACCGTCTCCTAGGGAACGAACTGCGCTTCGGTGGTGGGTTATGGAACGCGAATTCCAACGTGTCGCTATCGTCAACCGTGGCGAAGCCGCAATGCGATTTATTCATGCGGCACGCGAGTTCAACCAGGAGCATGGCGCCTCGCTGCGGACCATCGCTCTCTTTACCGATCCCGACCGCCAAGCGATGTTCGTGCGCGAGGCGGACGAGGCAGTCTCATTGGGTCCACCGCATACAGTTGATCCCAACACCCACCATCTGAAGAGCAGTTATGTCGACTACTCTCGCCTGGAGCGTGTTTTAGCGGAAGCGCGCGCCGAGGCAGCCTGGGTGGGATGGGGTTTCGTCGCTGAGCATGCGCAGTTTGCCGATCTCTGCCGGGACATGGGCATCGTCTTTATCGGACCGGAAGGCGATGTCATGCGGCGATTAGGGGACAAGATCTCATCGAAACAGCTGGCCGAGGGTGCGCAGACCCCTGTCGCACCGTGGAGCGGGGGACCGGTAGAAACTATCGCCGATGCCTGGCACCACGCCGAGCATCTTGGATATCCCCTGTTCATCAAGGCAACCGCCGGCGGCGGTGGTCACGGAATCCGGCGCGTTCAAGCGCCTGCTGACTTGGAGAAGGCCTTCGAAAGCGCCCGCGCTGAGGCGTTCAAAGCCTTCGGCGATCCCACGGTCTTCATGGAGCAGTTGGTCACCGGCGCGCGACACGTCGAGGTGCAGGTTATCGCCGATCATCATGGTACGACGTGGGCCGTTGGTGTTCGTGACTGTACGATCCAACGCCGCCATCAGAAGGTGCTGGAGGAAGCGCCTTCGCCAGCGCTGTCGGGTGAGCAAGATGAGTGGCTGCGCCAAGCGGCGATCCGCATCAGCCAGGCAGCCGGTTATCACAATGCCGGCACGGTGGAGTTCTTGTACGAACCTCATAGCCGGCGATTTTTGTTCATGGAGATGAACACCCGGCTCCAGGTAGAGCATCCAGTGACCGAATGCACCACCGGCATCGATCTGGTGAAGCTGCAAATCCATGTTGCGCAGGGCGGGCGGTTGGACGGAGATCCGCCGCGTACTGCAGGTCACGCGATTGAGGTGCGGTTGAATGCGGAGGACGCGGACAACGGCTTTGCTCCTTCCCCCGGTATGATTGAGCGCTTCCGAATGTTGACCGGGCCGGGAGTTCGCATCGACACCGGAGTGGAAGAAGGCGACAACATTCCTGCCGAATTCGATTCGATGATTGCCAAGATCATCGCCTACGGACAGAACCGAAACGAGGCACTTGCACGGCTGCAGCGAGTTCTGCGCGAGAGTGTGGTGGTCATCCGTGGTGGAGTCAGCAACCGCGCGTTCTTGATGGAATTGCTTGACCGCGAGGCAGTGAAGCATAGCGATGTAGATATTGCCTGGCTCGACCGCCTCGCTGCCAAAGGCGAACACCTTTCACGAAGAAATCTTGATGTAGCGCTGGTGCAAGCTGCGATCGAGGCCTGCAACGCCGAGTCTAAAGTCGAGCAGACACAGTTCTACGAATCAGCGGTGCGCGGCCGGCCGCACGTGCGCAGCGAAGTAGGACACAAGGTCGAGTTGCGCTATCGCGATCACGCTTATTCGATCAAGATTTATCGGCTGGGCCTGCACAGCTACCGGCTTGATGTCGATGGGGCGGCTTTCGATGCGCACATCGAGCGGCGTGGTCCGTTCGAGTATTGGCTGACAGTTTTCGGACGGTGTTATCACGTTGTATCGGTCGAGCAAGGACCGAGCTATCGCATCGAAGTTGGCGGCGTATCGCATCGCATCGACCGTGATGACGGCGGCATTGTGCGAGCGCCTTCTCCTGCAGTTGTGGTGTCCATTGCGGTCAAGCCCGGCGACTCGGTCTCGACTGGAGATCGACTGGCGGTGCTGGAAGCGATGAAGATGGAGACACAGGTGGTTGCGCCCTTTGCCGGCAAAGTGCGGCAGGTGATGGCGACCCCCAACGTGCAAGTCAGCAGCGGAGCGCCTTTGGTGCAGATTGAGCCGGCAGCCGACAAGAAGTCCTCGGCTGCCACCGAGCGTATAACGTTCAACACTTCTCTGCCGCAAGCTGATGATGCTCAGGGTCAAGCAAGTCGCTGGCGCCGTAACCTGGACGAACTACAGCAACTATTGCTCGGTTTTGAGGTCGATCCGGTACGGATGTCCCACCTGTTGACAGAATGGAAGCAGTTCCGTGCCAGCGAGGCCGACACCGAAGAAGTGCGCCGTGGGGAAGACAAAATCCTCAACATCTTCGTGGACATATGTGCGCTCTTCCGGCGCAATCCGAAAGGACACGACCAGGTAACCGGTGAGGCGCCGAGCACTGAGGCGTACCTGTTCTCGTATCTGCGAATGCTCGATACACACGGGGAAGGAGTTCCCTCGGAGTTCGTGGCGGCACTGTGGCGAGCTGTGGCCCATTACGGATTGCCCACGCTCGATCGATCTCCAGAGCTGGAAGAGTGCCTGCTTTGGATTTATAAATCCTATCAACGGGTCGAGCAACAGGCTGCTGTCATTCGCCAGGTGCTGCAACGGAGGTTGTCGGAAGCAACCACCTTCACATCTCCGCCGGATGAAACGTTCCGCACGTTGCTGGACAGAATGGTCTCGATCACGCGAGGCGCATTTCCAGCCGTCAGCGATCTCGCGCGTGAGCTGCGTTATCGGTGTTTCGATAAGCCTCTGTTTGAAGAGGTGAGACGCAAGACCTACGCCGAAGCTGAAGCTCACCTGGCGTACCTGGAGGCGCATCCTGACGCGGTTGACAGGCAGAAAAGAGTACGCGCGCTGATTGAATGTCCGCAGCCGCTGGCTAGTATTCTTGCCAGCCGATTTGATATGGCGACACCCACAACGCGGGAATTGATGCTGGAGGTCGTGCTCTCGCGCTACTACTATTCCGTTCATGAGCTGACGAATTTTCGCACGTTGTCGATGAACGGCTACAACTGCCCGTCGGCTGAGTATGACGAGAAGGGCAAGCACGTGCATGTGCTCGCGGCGCACGCTCAATATGCTCAACTTGCCAGGGCGATGAGGGAGATCATTCCTTTTGTCACCCAGGTTCCGAGCGACGACGAAGTTGTGCTGGATTTTTGCACCTGGAGCAGTGATCCAGTAGCCGGGCCAGAGGAAACCCAGCGGGAGATCCATTCCATCATCAATCAAGCCGGTTTGCCACGTCTGGTTCGTCACATCGTAGTGGCTGTGTCGGGCGCGGGGCGCGATCCGGGACTGGGCGGGATGCAGCATTTCACCTACGAACCAGGTGCTTCCGGTTACGAAGAGGCGCGCCTTTTCCGCGGAGTGCATCCTATGATGGCTGAACGACTGCATCTGTGGCGTCTCAAGAATTTCAAGATTGAGCGCCTGCCCTCGATTGAGGATGTTTACTTGCTTCACGCGGTAGCCAACGTGAATCCCAAAGATGAGCGGCTGTTTGCCGTGGCCGAGGTGCGAGACCTGACACCGGTACACAATAAGGCCGGCCGTATTGAGCAACTGCCGCAGCTGGAGCGGATGTTCGCCGAGGCCATTGCCGCTATCCGGCAGTACCAATCGCAGCGGCCAGCGAACAAGCGACTCTATTGGAATCGCATCTTCCTCTATGTGTGGCCGACGCTGAATCTCAAGCCAGACGAGGTGAATGACATCGTGCGCCGTTTGGCGCCGGCTACGGATGGTCTCGGCCTGGAGCAGGTAGTGGTGCGAGCGCGTATTCCAAATCCAAGGACCGGAGAGCTGCGGGATACAATTATGCGCATCTCGGCGCCCGGGGATGCCGGTTTGCTAACCACCTTCCGGCCCGCGGCCAAGCTCCAACCTATGCGCCCGCTAACCGCATACGACCAGAAGGTCGTCAAGATGCGTCAGCGCGGACTTCTCTATCCCTACGAGATTATCAAGCTGCTCACGCCGGCGCCCGAAGACACGCGAGCGGACCTGCCGCCCGGCGAGTTTGTTGAGCTTGACCTTGACGACAAGGGCCGACTGGTGCCGGTCGACCGCCCCTATGGCGAAAACAAGGCCAACATCATTGTCGGCATCATTCGCAACTTCACGGCGAAGCACCCGGAGGGAATGACGCGGGTAGTACTGCTGGGTGATCCGAGTAAGGATCTTGGGGCGCTGGCCGAGCCGGAATGCCGCCGCATTCTTGCCGCGCTGGATCGCGCCCGTGACAAGCAGGTTCCCCTGGAGTGGTTCACTCTGTCGGCGGGCGCGAAGATCTCCATGGACAGCGGGGTGGAAAACATGGATTGGATAGCGGGCGTCCTGCGCAGCCTGGTCCAGTTCACCCAGGCCGGAGGAGAGGTGAACCTGGTAGTCAACGGCATCAATGTCGGCGCCCAGCCCTATTGGAATGCTGAGGCCACGATGCTCATGCACACCCGCGGCGTGTTGATTATGACTCCCAAGGGGGCGATGGTGCTGACGGGCAAGCGCGCGCTCGACTACTCGGGCAGCGTGTCGGCAGAAGACAACCAGGGCATCGGCGGCTATGACCGCATCATGGGATTCAATGGCCAAGCGCAGTATTTTGCCCGCGACATCGACGACGCATGTCGCATACTGATGCGTCACTACGAGCACACCTACATCGCGCCGGGAGAAAAATCGCCTCGGCGGGCGGTGACGAATGACCCGATTGATCGCGATGTGTGCCTGTCGCCGCATCGCAATGGGGATGGGGAGGGTTTTGCATCCGTGGGCGAGATCTTCTCCAACGAAACCAATCCCGGACGGAAGAAGTCGTTCGAGATTCGCAAGGTGATGCGGGCAGTCGTCGACCAGGATCACGGGTATTTAGAGCGATGGTCCGGGATGCGCTCAGCGGAGACCGCAGTGGTGTGGGACGCGCACCTTGGGGGTTATCCTGTCGGCCTGATCGGGATCGAGTCCAAGCCCGTGCCGCGTTTCGGATTTGTGCCAGCCGACGGCCCTGACCAATGGACGGCGGGAACGCTGTTTCCTCTATCATCGAAAAAAGTCGCGCGGGCCATCAATGCCGCCAGCAATAATCGGCCGGTGGTGATCTTGGCGAATTTGTCGGGCTTCGACGGTTCGCCCGAGTCGATGCGCCGCTTGCAACTGGAATATGGCGCGGAGATCGGCCGGGCGGTGGTCAACTTCCAGGGGCCAATGGTATTTTGCGTGATCTCGCGCTACCATGGCGGGGCTTATGTAGTGTTCTCGCGAACCTTGAACGAGCAGCTAGAAGTTGTTGCGTTGGAAGGGACTTACGCATCGGTGATTGGAGGGGCGCCGGCTGCGGCAGTGGTCTTCGCAACTGAGGTCGAAGCTCGCGCCCAAAAGGACTCGCGGGTGCAGGCGCTGAACCAGGCGCTGGCTCAGGCTGATGCAGCTGAGAAAGGGCGCATTCGTGCGGAATTGGATGAGCTTTTCAAGCGCGTACACTCGGAGAAGCTTGGCGAGGTAGCCGCGGAGTTCGACCGCATTCACAGCGTCCATCGCGCGATGGAAGTGGGAGCGCTGCACACCATCATTGCACCCAAAACCCTTCGGCCATATCTCATCCATGCGATTGAGCGGGGTCTTGGCAAAGCTGAACCGGTAACTGCTGCAAAGTCGCGAGCCGCTGAGCCGGAAGCTGTTCTGCAGGCGCCGTGATGGAGATTTCGTGGCTCGAACAGGTAAACGCAGACGTGCCTCTTGATGACGAGTGGTTGAGCAGTGGTGAACAACTGATCCTGGCAGGAATGAAGGTTCCGAAACGCCGAGCAGACTGGCGACTGGGGCGCTGGACCGCAAAGCGAGCGGTGACCGCACATCTCGAGCTGTCATCCCACCCGAAGCAGCTAAGCGCCATCGAGATCCGCCCCGCTGCAACCGGCGCACCAGAGGTTTTTCTCGATCATCAATCGGCTGACATTTCTATTTCCCTGAGCCATCGCGATGGCACAGCGGTGTGCGCCATTGTGCCGTCGCACGGCGTGGTGGGCTGCGACTTGGAGCTCGTCGAACCGCGCAGCGATGCGTTCATCAGCGACTACTTTACTACTGAGGAGCAGACGCTCATCGCCCAGTCATCACAAGAGCAACGAGATCATCTGGCCACCATTCTTTGGAGCGGAAAAGAGAGCGCTCTGAAGGCCTTGCGCACGGGCTTGCGAGTCGACACGCGTACAGTGTCGGCCTCGATAAGCGATGGCCTAGATTATGCGATACAAGACGAAGATAGAGCTGATGCGTCCGTTATTGGAGTTTCACGTGGATGGTATCCATTACATGTCCGATACGAAGAGAGACAGGCCTTTGAGGGATGGTGGCAATGCATCGGTAAGCTAGCACGCACGGCGGTCAGCGTCCCGGCCGGCGGTCCGCCCATACGTTTATCAGGGTGCCCGCGGCTGTGATACCGCTTCTCACAAATTTGGCCGCATGAATTACCTCAGATTGGATACCTCGCCGGGCCGGCCTCACCCGGCCTATGGCCCTGCCGCTCCTGTAAAATATCCCATGTCTTGCGGAATCGGTCTCTCCTCACAAGCGCGGGTCCAAACAGGAAAGTCAGTGGATGAACGAGGACGTGCGCAAGCTGCGGATTACCTCCTCAATGAGCCTGGAGCAGGCCATGCTCGAGGTGCGGAGGTATCTCGAAGCCACGAGCACTAGCGCCGGCAAGCAGGTTTCCCGCGGCATCCCGAATCACACAGGGATGGTCCGATCGGCGCAATTCGACAATCAAGCTGCCATGGCAGGCCACCTTGCGGAGATTGCGGCGCGGCTCGGAGAGGTTGAACCCTACAGCAAGCTGGGTGCGCTGGGGGTGTTCCTGAAACGAGTCGTGCGCAAGGCCATTGCATGGTATTCACGACCGGAGCACGAATTTGATCGCGCTGCTCTTGAACTGCTACGGCAGATCCGACTGGACATGCTCGGCTTGCAACAGCAGATCGCCGCGCTCCAGGAGCAGGCGAGTAGCGGCATGACCACGGCAGCAGAATCCCGTGACCCGCAGAGCCGGTCAATACAAGACCGCAGCCCCGAGCTCAAAGGGGAAGAGGCTTTGTCACTGATGATTGAGCTGTTCAAGAACATAACCGCCGTGCAGGCGTTTCGGCGGGCGTTACGCGACGAAGATCCGGAGCTATTGCGACGGGTTGGGACGCTACTCGAGAAAACTGAAGCCGAAGCCGAAGGGTTGAAATCCTCCTTGATGCGGAGCCTTCAGGCCGAAAAGTAATCGGAATGTTTGGCAGCGCTAAAGCAGGCCACTTTAGGACGTTCGCCTTAGAACGTAGACGACCCGTTCGGAGGATGTCCGATGTTCTCTGGCGTCTACTCCCCAGTAGTACTTGATAGTAGTCCCCAGCGTCTCAGCCACTCCGACCACGACGTAGTGCTCCAGCATATAGGTGTTCGCCCAAGTCAGAATCTCGTTGGGTGACGCCACATCCAACCATGCCACCCAGGACTTTGGATTACTGACGAGCACGATGATCTCGGGCCGCGATTTCTCGATTTCAGTTTCCATCTCTTTCTGCATCGCGACGGCATACCGCTGTGGCTCGAGCAGGGGGTAGGTGTAGATGTATCCGGTCGCCGACCGCCGGTGAGTATAGAAGTAAACCTCAGGCTCCGAGCCGATGACAGCGATTTCCGCGCCCTCGGGCGCGGTCCTGTTTATATAGTTCGAAATCTCCAGAATCTCGGGAAACGGGTTAGGCCAATAGGTTTTCTCGCAGGCTTGTACTGCGTTCATCTCGAAATAAAATGCTCGTTGGTGGTAGACCGCAATGTAGAAGGCGAGCACAAACAGGAAAGCCGGGACGGCGCTCAAAACCGGCGACTGTTTCCATTTGTGCAGAGCTTCGGTGGCGCAACTCACCGCCAAGCCCACCAGTATCGAAACGGCGGGTAGGAAGAGAATGAAGTAATGCGGACGAAAATACAGTCCCGCCGAAAGGGCAAGAAAGGAAAACAGGAGAAAAGAAATCACGGAGAATGCATGTGCCCGGGCGCGAGCGCTCCAAAGAAAGGTAGTCAATCCTACAAGTGCGATGACCCACACCCAGACGGCAGGCCCTATTGCATGTGTGCTCGTGCGCCCGAGAAGGATGAGTCCCTCGCTCAGTTTCACGTTGGTTCCATATTCACGTGCATACGAGAACGTCCAGAACCAGAACTTCTGAAAAGCTCCCGAACGCCAGACGAGCAGACAAGTCAAAGCGAACGGCAGTATGCCGCCCAAAAGAAACATGGCAAGCTGCGTGCCTAGGTGGGTCCATGTGGTGGGGCGCTTGCGCTTACTCCAAGCCAGATACAGAATCGCCCACAGCAGGAAGCATATTCCCGGCTGTTTCATGAGAAAGGCAAGTCCGAACAATAGCCCAGAGGAGAAAAACAGCCATTCCTTGTTCGCTTCTATTGACTTTAGCTGTAACCAGGCTCCTGCCAAGGCGAACAGAACTACGAAATGCGTAGCATGCGCGGCGAAACCAGTGACCGATGAACCGGTGGACAGCAATGCATACGTGGCGGCTGCGACGAGTCCTGCCCAGTGACCGAAGCACCGGGTGCACAGGACGAAGACGAGCAGCGTGGTGGCAGCGTTTACGAAAATCAGGCCAACGTGGATGCGACCTTGAGACTGCCCAAGGAGCGCGAGAAGAATAGCATATGCTGCATGCGTACCTGGCAACTTTACAGTGTAGACAAGGTCATAGAGTGGAAAACCTTGGAGAATGAGCTGACCGCCATAAGCGTATTCGCCTTCGTCGCGCTCCAACGGCATGGCACGCAACCGGTAACGAATGAGTGCGAAGCAGATGAGGATCAACAGGAGCAGCACGTAACAAACATATCGAGATGGGGCAGAAGGAGGGTGAACAGACCCGCCGGATTGTGTTCCATCGGTACCCACGCTGGGTTGGGTGCGAGTCACCAGCGAACCTCACACGGTTCTATTGCGGAACCCCTCGAGCATCGTTAAGTCCGGGGAAACAGTAGTCGCACG